>JBILIR010000312.1:0-2792 GCA_044368955.1 Limnohabitans sp. | reverse complement strand
GGCAATGCGCAAAGCCGCACTGCACGCCCAAGGGCTGAAAAACACAGCTGGCAACAACATCGCCAGCAAAATTGAAACATGTGCTTGCGCACCCAAACCACTGCTCAAGGCCTCTACGGCGCCAGCACCAAACACCAGCACAGGCACAAACAAAGGCAGAACCAACAAGGCGATCAAAACACCGCCGCCACGCACCCCTAAGGTAAGTGCCGCACCAATCGCTCCAATGCAAGACAACACCGGCGTTCCTAGCAACAGAGAAAGTGCCAACATGCCCAAGGCATCAGACGGCAAATCGAATTGCAAACCCAGCAGGGGTGCCAATGCTACCAAGGGCAAACCAGAAACCAGCCAATGCGCCAAGATTTTCCCTAAGACCAAAAGCCCTAAGGGGTGCGGGGACAGAACCAAGTGCTCCAAAGAGCCATCGCGCCAATCGTTTTCAAACAAACGCGGCAAGGTCAGCATGCTGGCCAGCAATGCCCCTACCCACAGCACGCCCGGGCCAATGTGACGCAAAGTGACTGCTTCGGGGCCAATTGCCAAAGGAAACAAGGCAGCCACCACCACAAAGAAAAACAAACCACTCAAAACCTCGGCTTTGCGCCTGAAGGCCAAGCGCAGGTCACGCGCCACCACAGCAAAGAACGCGTTCATGTGCCCAGCCTCCAAGGCAAGACAGCGCTGCCCAAGTCCACCGCTTGGTGGCTGGTAAAGAGCAACAAGCCGTCTTGCTGAAGATGGTTGCGCAGCACCTGCTGCAAAGCATGAACAGCCAAGGTGTCCAGCGCCACAAAAGGCTCGTCCAAAACCCACAAACGGGCTTTCGATAGCTGCAAACGCGCCAGCGCAACGCGCCGTTTCTGCCCTTGCGACAACACCCGCAGCGGTAAATGCGCTCTGGCGTCTAAACCTTGCGATTGCAGGGCTTGCAAGGCTTGTTCGTGGCTGACAGGATGACCCGCCAACACCGACGCGGCTCGCAGATTTTCCAAAGCGGAGAGTTCATCTTTCAAGCCCAGGCTGTGGCCCAAGTACAGCAAGTCACGCGAGAAAGCATGGCGTACCTCTGCAATGGCTTGGCCACCCCAGCGCACCTCGCCGCTGGCCGTGGGCGCCAAACCACACACCATGCGCAGCAAACTGGTTTTGCCCGAACCGTTGTCACCTTCGATTTGCATGGCTTGGCCAGCACTGAGCGTGAAACTTTGCGGCGCAAACAAGGGGCGACCACCGCGCTCGCAGCTGAGGGCGATGGCTTGGAGCTGGCTCATACCCAAAACGTACCTGCCAAGGTCACCACTTGGGCGCCGGTGCTGATCTTGAAGCGTGCAACACCCGCACTTCGGGCTGTATTGATTCCACCCAAGTCCAGTTCGCGTATGCCTCGTTCTTTCAAAGTCTCCATGGCCTGATACAGCAACAAGTGATGGACGTGGGCCTCACGCCCAGCGTCGCTGGTCCAGCCAATTTGGTAGGTGGCTGCTTGGCCATGCAGCAAAAACATCATGCCTGCCACGCGGTCGCGCCCGATGTCGGCTCGCAAGATCAAGACGTTATGGACCGGCTGCTTGCGCGAAGCGATGTAAGCGTCGACAAAATGCAAAGGCATACCTTGGAAACCACGCTTGTCACGCTGCTGCTGCTCGGCATCCATCAACCACCGGTACTGACCCACATTGGTGCCTACGCGGTGTACCGTCAGATCAGATTTTTCAGCGCTGCCCAAGGGTTGGCGAAAACGTTGATCCAAACCAGCGCGAAGGTCTGCCATCGAGGGTGTGAGGTCCAGCAGCGCAGTGGAATAGCCAGTCATGACACGCTTCATGGGCGACAAACCCAAATCTTCACCGCCAGGCTCGTTGGGGGTGACAAACAAGAACCGCAAACCTTTCACCGGCAAGTTTTGGCGCAGACAGCGGTAGGCGTGTGCTTTATCTTTGCCGCTCAAGGGTGCCAGCCACAAAGGGCCACGGGTACACAAGGCCACACCGCCGAAGTTGCCAAAACGTCGCACCACGCACTGGGCTAAGCCTACGGTTTTTCCATCGGCTTGAATCGCAGCCCGAATGACGGTGCCGCCGCTGACCAACATGGTCGAGCCATAAGCCCAGTCTTGCTGCAAGGGGCCTGCGGTTTGGGCATGGGCGGCGTCCCAAGCGTTCATGTCTTGGGTGCCCCACTCGACCTTCATGACGCCACACCCGCTTTGGTTAACATGGATGCATGTGGCGCAAATTTTTCAAACGTACCCCCGTGCAAACCGTGATGGGCCACCGCCTGCCCGAGCCGCGCCTGACTTGGCAAGCCGGCCTGTGGGTATTTATCTATGTGGGCATCCCATTGCTGTTGATTGGCACCTTGATTGACTTGGCCATACAGCTGACCACCGGCATATGCACCGGTTTGTGGTGTTTTTTCTGAGCATGTTTCGATCATTGGGTAGGCATCTTAGCGTCTGCTAGCGACTTGTTTTTCTGGACTCCATGAACCTTTCTCCATCTCCTTCCCCCCAATCTCTCTCCGGCCTCTTTCCCTTTGTCAAACCCTACAAAGCGCGTATTGCTTTGGCCGGTCTGTTTTTGCTGGCAGCCGCAGCAGCCACCTTGGCGTTTCCGTGGGCCTTGAAACAGCTGATTGACCAAGGCCTCATGGGGCCGGGCAGTGCCGAGCGTTTGGCAGGACAGTTTGCGCAGTTGTTTGGCGTGGCAGCAGCTTTGGCGCTTTTTTCAGCAGCACGTTTTTACACCGTCACCTGGTTGGGCGAGCGCATCACAGCAGATGTGCGCAAC
>JBILIR010000310.1:0-2795 GCA_044368955.1 Limnohabitans sp. | reverse complement strand
GAAAAACGCCAAACGCCTACCCAAGGCGAACAAGAAGTTCAGCGTATCGTTGTGCAATGCCTGTCAGGGTCTGTGGCCCGACCTGATGAGCAAATTTCACCCATCAACGGGCCCAACAACGGAGTCAATTCATGAAGATCAAAAAAATTGCTGCCGCTTTCTTGGCAAGCGCCCTCTTGGGTACTTTGTCCATGGGAAGCGCTTTTGCCTATGAGAGCTGCCACAAATCCAAATGGGGCCCCAACGACCAAATGGGTGCTTTGAACAACATCACTAAAGACAATATTTTGGCAGCCACCAAGCTGATCAAACAAGGCAAGAAAATGGCCATGGCGATTGAGACCAATTCCAAGACGCCTGCCTTCCCTCCCCGTACTTACTCCATGACAATTGTCAAACCTGGTCAAGAAAACGGCCAAACTTTGGGTAAAACCAAACTCAGCTACCACGATGACATTTTGCAAGCTTGGGTGGGTATAGGTACGCAGTTGGATGGACTGGGTCACATCGGTATTGACAATGTGTACTACAACTGTACGCTTGGCATCGAAGTGACTGGCGTCAGTGGCTTGAAGAAATTCGGCATGGAAACCTTCCCAGGTGTCGCCACCCGCGCTGTGCTCTTGGACATGACAGCACTCATGGGCAAAGACATCATCGCAGAGGGAACACCTTTCAATCAGCCTGAAATTGAGGCTGCTTTGAAGCGCCAAGGCAATATGAAAATCAACAAAGGCGATGTGGTGGTTTTCTATACCGGCTGGCACAAACTGTTGGGCGTAGATGACAAGCGCAACGGCGCAGCACACCCTGGCTTGGGCGTGCAAGGTGCTCGCTATTTGGCTAACTTGGGTGTTGCCATGATTGGCTCAGACACTTGGGGCTTGGAAGTTGTTCCTTTCGAGAACGAAGGCCAAGTGTTCCACGTTCACCAAATCTTGTTGGCTGAATTCGGTGTCTTCATTTTGGAGAACGTCGTTGCCCAGCAAGCTATCAAGGATGGCGTTTATGAAGGCATGATCACCGTTGGCCCACACCGCACCACCGGTTCGGTTCAAGCCATTGTGAACCCGATTTTTGTGTACTGATTTACCTTTACGCAAAAAATGAAAAGGCACCCTCGGGTGCCTTTTTTTATGGCGCGTCAAATTCAGAATTTTTTAGCCGCTGCTAAATCTGGAAAAGCCTCATGGATGGTGCAGACCTGCCCACAGTGCGCTGCTGTGTACCCAGGAAGTTGGTTGACTGCAAACTGAAACTCGTCACCATTGAGCACCTTGAGAACCGCCTGCAAATGGGGTCGCTCTAAGTCGGATTGGTTGCACAACAAAAAATAACGCTCGGTGGCCAAGGGCAAAAACTCCAGCTTAAAGCGTCTTGCAGGTGTTTCCACGCCAAAGCCCACATCGGCCATGCCACTGGCCACATAGGCTGCCACCGCCGCATGGGTGAACTCGGCTTGCTCGTAACCCGATATGTGCGTGGGGTCTATACGCGCTTTTTTCAAAAAACATTCCAGCAAAAACCGTGTACCGCTGCTGGGCTGGCGATTGACAAAGCGAATACCTTTGCGGGTGAGGTCTTGCGCCTCGTAAATTTTGTGCGGGTTGCCGCTCGCCACCATGAAACCTTGGCGCCGCGTAGCCACATGGATGATGCGGCTTTCTTTGGGGACAAGCCATCTTGCATAGTGTTTGAAAGCGATTTCCTCAAATTCACCTTGGGGAATGTGAAAACCAGCAATTTCACAAGCACCCTCGTTCAAAGAGGCCACCGCCTCGATGCTGCCCACGTACTTGCGCTCGACTCGGGTGCCTGAGAGGGCCAAGGTTTGGATCAATTTTTCAACTGCAAAACCATGGCTGGCATGTACCCTCAGGGTTTCACCGCCAGCCGAGAGCAAGCGCCCGATCTCGCCCTCCAACTCTGAGGCCAAGGTCTCCAACATGGGCGTGAGCCGCGCTGAAATGCGGTGGCCAGCCCACACCAGCTTTTCTGCCAAGGGGGTGAGGGTTGAACCCTTGCCGCGCTCCATGTTCAGCAAGGGCATGCCCAATTGCGCCTCGCCTTGGCGAATCAAGCTCCATGCATGACGATAAGAGGCCCCCGTTTTTTTGCAAGAGCCGGACAAACTGCCGTGCCCTTGAACCTCTGAGAGCAGCTCCAACAACCTGGGGGCCAAGTTTTGTCCCTTGGCGTCGCTGATGGTCCATTGGGGTTTGATGGAGACTTTATGCATGGAAATTTAGGCTTTTCAAAGCATATTAGTTGTGTTGAATGAAACCAGCTTACCTTACCCTCTGTGCCATATTGCTGCAATGCTGTGATGTCCCTAGACTTAGATGTGTCTTTAGAGCATATTTATGGGCAGTTCAGGTAAAGTCTTGGGGTTGGTGAGGAACTTATTCTAAGAATGGAGACAATATGACAACAATTGATGACACGAGCGGCTTTTTGTCCAAAGAACGCATCGTTGCACCCGAGGGCTTTAACCGTTGGTTGGTGCCTCCTGCCGCGTTGGCCATTCATTTGTGTATCGGTATGGCTTATGGCTTCTCGGTGTTTTGGCTGCCCTTGTCCAAAGCGCTGGGCATCAAAGATGCCATCAAATGCGGCCCCGATATTGGCTTCTTTCAAGAACTCTTCATCTCCACCTGCGATTGGAAAGTCTCCACGCTGGGCTGGATGTACACCTTGTTTTTTGTCTTGCTTGGCAGTTCGGCTGCTTTGTGGGGCGGCTGGTTAGAGCGTGCGGGCCCACGCAAAGCGGGTGTCGTCAGCGCTTTTTGCTGGTG
>JBILIR010000309.1:0-2796 GCA_044368955.1 Limnohabitans sp. | reverse complement strand
TCGAGAATACGTAAATTGTCTAAGGGCCAGGTCTGCATCAGATCGGCCATTTTTTGTGCCGAAGGCCAGACCAAACCAAACAAAGGCCATGTGGCAGAAGACACGCCCAAAGCCAAAGCAATACCTAGCGGGTCATGCCATTGTTGTTTGTCTAAAAGGGATCGAATATGAAGATCAGCGCCGCCTGCAATAGCGACCATTTCGCGCTTAACCAAATAGCCCAAACCGCTTAAATCGGTTGGGCTGGCAGTCAAAACCGACGTTTTCTGGGACCGCTGGGTCCTTTGCCTTCGATGTGTCGAAAGGTGATGCGACCCTTGGTCATGTCGTATGGAGAGAGCTCCAAAGTGACCTTGTCACCCGCCAAGATGCGTATGTGGTGCATACGCATTTTTCCGGCGGTGTAGGCCACGAGTTCGTGGCCGTTGTCCAAAGTGACACGGTAACGTGAGTCGGGAAGCACCTCACGTACCATGCCGGACATTTCCAGCATTTCTTCTTTGGACATCGTCCTGCCTAAAGCGTCGGGCGCTTAATCGGCGGATTTGATGTTGGAAGCTTGCAAGCCTTTGGGGCCGGTCGTGACGTCAAAGCTGACGCGCTGACCTTCTGCCAAGGTCTTGAAACCTTGATTTTGGATTGCTGAAAAATGAGCGAACAAATCTTTGCCGCCGTCTTCGGGAGTAATGAAACCAAAACCTTTAGACTCGTTAAACCATTTCACTGTACCTGTTGCCATGTATTGCGTTTCTTTAAAAAAAAGGGAAGCCCCCCTCGGGGTCGAAGGTCAAGAAGGCGATGAGACGAAGGGAGAAATACCGTGTAAGGGGCAGAACTAGAAACGCGCTACAACGACAAAAACTTGATATCGAAGCCAAGGACTATGCCTTGTATTCCAAAATAAAGCAAATTTATTCTGTTTTTGGGCTAATATGACTCATATGAGCGACATTCGCACCCTTCGCCACGTTTTGAACCAGCACCGTACCTTGGCAGTGGTCGGCCTCTCAGCCGATTGGTTTCGCCCCTCCTACTTCGCGGCCAAGTACATGCAAGAACACGGCTACCGCATCATCCCAGTGAACCCCAAATACCCCGAGATACTGGGTGAAACCTGCTATCCCAGCTTGAAAGACATCCCGCACCCTGTGGACATCGTCGATGTGTTTCGCAAACCCGCCGACACCCCAGGCATTGCACAAGAAGCTGTCAACATTGGCGCCAAAGTGCTGTGGTTGCAACTGGGGGTGGTCAATGAAGACGCAGAGCGCATCGCCGAGCAAGCGGGCTTGACCGTGATCATGGACCGCTGCGTGAAGATTGAACATGCCCGTTTGTTTGGTGGCTTGGGCTGGTTTGGCGTGAACACTGGCGTCATCTCTTCTCGCCGCTCTCTTCCCCCTCATTGATACCATGGCTGATCGCAAATTTGGTTTTGACACCCTAAGCCTTCACGCAGGGCAAATTCCGGACGCCGCCACCGGCAGCCGAGCAGTACCCATCTACCAAACAAGCTCCTACGTGTTTGACAGCCCCGAACATGCGGCGAGCTTGTTCAATTTGCAAACCTTTGGCAATGTGTACTCGCGTTTGTCCAATCCCACTGTTGCGGTATTGGAAGAACGTATCGCCGCATTAGAGGGTGGCCGAGCAGCAGTTGCAACCAGCAGCGGCATGGCTGCACAAATGATTGCATTACTCAATGTGTGCCAAGCCGGCGACCATATCGTGGCGGCTCGCACACTTTATGGCGGCACGCATACACAGCTTGGTGTGAATTTCAAAAAGTTGGGCATTGAAACAACCTTTGTCGACAGTGCCGACCCCGAGAACTTTGCCCGTGCCATCACGCCGCAAACCAAGGCGGTGTATGCCGAGACCATGGGCAACCCCTCGTTGAACGTGCTGGACATCGAAGCCGTGGCTAAGTTGTGCAACCAAGCTGGTGTGCCACTTTTTATAGACAACACCTTTGCCAGTCCCTATCTGTGCCAGCCCCTGAAGTGGGGCGCGGCCATCAGCATTCACTCGGCGACCAAATTCATTGGCGGACACGGCACAACCATGGGTGGCGTCATCATCGAGTCGGGCAAATTTCCATGGGACAACGGACGCTTTGCCACCATGACCGAGCCTTCCCCTGGCTACCACGGCGTTCGTTTTTTCGAGACCTTTGGCGACTTTGGCTTCACCATGAAATGCCGCATGGAGGGTATGCGCACCTTTGGTCCGGCGCTCTCGCCCTTCAATGCATTTTTGCTGTTGCAAGGGGTGGAAACTTTGTCGCTGCGCATGGACCGCCATTGCAGCAATGCGCTGGCAGTAGCCAAACATTTGCAACAGCACCCCAAAGTGGCTTGGGTGAACTACCCAGGTTTGACCGACCACCCCGACCATGCATTGGTGCAGAAATACTTGTCCAAGGGCGCTGGTGCGGTGTTGAGTTTTGGCATCAAAGGCGGTGCAACAGCAGGACAAAGCTTCATCAATAACGTGGAGTTTTTGTCTCACTTGGCTAATATTGGCGACGCCAAAACCTTGGTGATTCACCCAGCTTCCACCACCCACAGACAGTTGAGCGAAGAGCAGCAAATCGCTGCCGGTGTGCCGCCCGACTTGATTCGCTTGAGCGTGGGCCTAGAAACCTTGGACGATATTTTGTGGGACATTGACCAAGCCCTTGCGGCCAGTTAGTCATGCACCTTCGCATCACCACCTGTTTGTTCGTGACTTTGGCTTTTATCGCGTCAACAGCAAACAGCCAGCACCTGTTTGGCAACCCCAGTTGTGCCAACT
>JBILIR010000307.1:0-2806 GCA_044368955.1 Limnohabitans sp. | reverse complement strand
TCAAAAGCTTGCGCCAAACGCCAGTGAAGGGCGGCATCGCCCATGCGTTCAATGGCAGTTTGCAGCAAGCTCAGCAGTTCATCGCCATGGGCTTCAAACTGGGTTTTGGCGGTGCTTTGACGTTTGAGAGGGCCAATCAGCTGCGAATGCTTGCCACCCAGTTGCCGCTGTCAGCCTTGGTGCTGGAGACCGATGCGCCTGACATCCCGCCGCATTGGCTGTATGTGACCGCCGAGGAGCGTGCCCAAGGTGCACCGCAGGGGCGCAACACACCCGCGCAAATTCCACGCATGGCGCAGGTGCTGGCGAACTTGCGCGGTATCAGCTTGGAAGATGTGGAGCAGGCCACCAGTGCCAATGTGAAAGCGGCGTTGGGACTGCTTTAGCAACAGCAAAACTTAGGCGCGTGTCGCAGGTCGGCCGTAGCCGACGTTGTGACAGCATGGAGGCGAGGCCGAGCCTGCGGCGCTCGCCTTGAGATTGCTTCGTCGCTTCGCTCCTCGCAATGACATGGGGGTCTCGCAATGACGAGCGGCGACAATCACACCATGGCCACCTCCCATCCAGCGCTGCCGCAAGTCAATATCTCCGAGCACGGCAAGGTGCGCTATTTGCATTTGGGCTCAGAGTGGGTGCAAGGCTCCATGGATACGGGCAAGCCCAATACCATCCATCTGGACTATGTGCAGCGAATGCAAGCCTGGTTGTTGTTTGTCGACCCAGATACGGTCAATCAAATGCACGCCATGCAGCTGGGTTTGGGTGCAGCAGCGCTCACCAAAAACTGCCACAAAGTGCTGGGCATGCAAACCACCGCCATCGAACTCAACCCGCAAGTCATTGGCGCTTGCCGCAGCTGGTTTGCCTTGTCTGCCGACGATGACAAGCTGTCGGTGGTGCTGGGCGACGCCGCCGAGGTGGTGGCGCATACCTATTGGCGAGGGCAGATCGACGTCTTGCATGTGGACCTGTATGACCATGAAGCGGCTGCGCCCGTGCTGGACGATGCGGACTTTTACAGCCAATGCCGGCAGCTATTGACAGCCCAAGGCTGTATGGTGGTTAACCTGTTTGGCCGTTCCTCCAGTTTTGACAAAAGCTTGGCGCACATTGCCCAAGCCTTTGGGCAAGAAGCCTTATGGGTTTTCAAGCCCACCAAAGAGGGCAATACCGTGGTGCTGGCGCAGGCTCACGCAACGCCGATGGACAGAGACATTTTGCAAGCCCGTGCCGACACCATTCAAGTGCGCTTTGGCTTGCCGGCCCCCCTGTGGCTTAAGGTTCTCAAGCCGGTGGCGGTTTAGGTGACAATGCCAATCTCTTCTTTCCCAAGGTCCATGTTGTGTCGATCAAAAGTGAAAAAGACTTTGCCTCAGGCGTGATGTTCATTGCTACGGGCGGTGGTTTTGCATGGGCCAGCGCCACCGAATACACCATTGGCACTGCCAGCCAAATGGGGCCGGGCTATTTTCCTTTGGTCTTGGGTCTTATTTTGTCTATGTTGGGCGCTTTCATTTTGTTCTTCTCGTTGGTGGTTGAAACCCCTGATGGCGGAAAAATAGGGGGTTTTGCTTGGCGGCCCTTGTTGTGCATTTTGGGCGCCAATTTGGCTTTCGGCGCCTTGCTTGGCGGCTTGCCCAGCATTGGCTTGCCTTCCATGGGTTTGGTGGTGGCGACCGTCGCCTTAACGGTGATTGCCGCCATGGCTGACGAAACCGCCTTCCAAATTCGCCGTGTGCTGGTGCTGTCCACCATTTTGGCAGGCGGCAGTTATGGCATCTTCATTGCCTTGTTGGGTTTGACCATGCCAGTGTGGCCAGCTTTCTTGGCTGTGTAGACAGGACATCTATGGATTTGCTAGCCCATTTAGCCACCGGATTCAGTGTCGCTGCCACCCCCATCAACTTGCTCTATGCCTTGGTAGGGTGCCTGCTTGGAACTTTGATCGGCGTTTTACCCGGCATTGGACCGGTCGCCACCATCGCCATGTTGTTGCCTGCCACCTATGCTTTGCCACCTGTCTCGGCTTTGATCATGTTGGCCGGTATTTATTACGGTGCGCAGTACGGCGGCTCGACCACCGCGATTTTGGTCAACTTGCCCGGCGAGTCGTCCTCAGTAGTCACCACCTTGGACGGCTACCAAATGGCCCGACAAGGACGCGCTGGTCCGGCCTTGGCCGCAGCCGGTTTGGGCTCGTTTTTCGCAGGGTGTGTGGGCACGTTGTTGTTGGCCGCTTTTGCCGCGCCTTTGACCGAGATGGCGTTTGCCTTTGGTCCCGCCGAATACTGCGCCTTGATGGTCTTGGGTTTGGTGGGTGCGGTGGTGTTGGCCTCGGGCTCGCTGCTCAAAGCCATTGCGATGATCATTTTGGGTTTGTTGCTAGGACTGGTGGGCACAGATGTCAACTCCGGTCTGGCCCGTTTCACCATGGACACCCCCGAGTTGGCCGATGGCATTGGCTTTGTGGCGGTGGCCATGGGTGTGTTTGGTTACGGCGAAATCATCACCAATTTGGCAAAGTCAGGCGAAGACCGCGAGGTCTTTACCGCCAAAGTGCAAGGCCTGATGCCTACGCGTGAAGACTTTCGCCAAATGATGCCCTCGGTGCTGCGCGGCACCGCCTTGGGTTCGGTATTGGGCGTTTTGCCAGGCGGTGGTGCGGTATTGGCCTCCTTTGCGGCTTACACACTAGAGAAAAAAATCAAGCTCAAAGCGGGTGAAGTGCCACTGGGTCAAGGCAATATCCGTGGTGTTGCGGCGCCGGAAGCTGCCAACAACGCCGGTGCGCAAACCTCTTTCATTC
>JBILIR010000308.1:0-2806 GCA_044368955.1 Limnohabitans sp. | reverse complement strand
ACAGTGCATCTTCCACCTCGATGCTGCTGATGTTTTCGCCGCCCGAGATGATGATGTCTTTGTTGCGGTCTTTGATCTTCATATAGCCGTGGGCATCGATCACGCCCAAGTCGCCAGAGTGAAACCAACCGCCTTCAAACGCCTGTGCGGTAGCGCGGGGGTTTTTCAAATAGCCCTTCATGACGATGTTGCCGCGAAACATGATTTCGCCCATGGTTTGCCCATCAGCGGGTGTGTCAGCCAAGCTTTGCGGGTCTTTCAGCGCCATGCCTTCTTGCAAGGGATAGCGCACCCCTTGTCGCCCATTCAGCGTGGCTTGTTCGTCTAGATTTTTGTCATACCAGTCGGGACGCTTGACGCACACAGAGGCGGGGCCATACACCTCGGTCAAACCATAAACGTGTGTGATGTCAAAGCCCATCTTGGCCATACCCTCCAACATGGAAGCAGGTGGGCTGGCACCGGCCACCATGCCTTTGACACGCTGTGTCACGGCAGCTTGCAGGTGAAGAGGTGCTTGTATCAGCAGGTTGTGAACCACAGGCGCTGCACAGTAATGGTCGACGTGGTGCTCTGCCATGGCTTGCAAAATCAAGGCTGCGTCGATTTTGCGCAAACACACATGCACACCCCCCAGCATGGCGATGGTCCAAGGAAAGCACCAACCATTGCAGTGGAACATGGGCAGGGTCCACAAATAGCGAGCGAAGTTGGGCATGTGCCAAGTCACGGCGTTGCTGACCGCGTTCAGGTAGGCGCCACGGTGGTGGGTGACCACGCCCTTGGGGTCACCGGTGGTGCCTGAGGTGTAGCTCACCGCTATCGCATCCCACTCGTCTTGCGGGCCGCTGAGGTGTGCCACAGGTGGGTGGCTGGCCAACCAAGCTTCGTAATCCATTTCACCCAGGCGCTCACCCGTGCCGGTGTATTCGCTGTCGTCAACATCGATCACCAGCACATCGCGTTGGTATTGACCTCGAAGAATGCTCAAGGCTTCCTTCATGGTGGCGGAGAACTCTCGGTCGGTGATGAGGATGCTGGCTTCGCAGTGGTTCATTTGCCATGCAATCAGCGCGGCGTCCAGCCGTGTATTCAGAGCATGTAACACCGCATTCACCGCTGGCACGGCGTAATGGGCTTCAAGCATTTCGGGTGTGTTGGAGAGCATCACGCTCACTGTGAAACCGCGTTGAACACCAGCGGCCTGCAGCGCTGCGGCCAAGCGGGCACTGCGCTCACGCACCTGCGCCCAGGTATAGCGACGTTGACCGTGAATCACGGCGGTCAAGTCAGGGTAAATGTCTGGGCTGCGCTCTAAAAAACTGACGGGGGAAAGGGCTGCGAAATTGGCCGAGGTTTTGTCTAAGTCTTGCTCGTAGATAGAGGTCATGGGTAGGCGTTGGTCTCAAGCCCACCAAGGGTAAAAGTCGGGCATGTCAGTGGAAGCCTTGTCAGTGAACACAGGGGGGCGTTTTTCTCGGAACGAGGCCACACCTTCTTTGCCGCTGGTTTGGCTGGCGTAAAAGATGGCCAGCGAGTCCACTTGGTGCGCCTTCAGGGGATGGTCAAGCGCGGCGTTGCGGTAGAGCATTTGACGGGTCAAGGCAATGGCCACCGGACTGTGCGCCACCATTTTTCGGGCCAACTTGTAGGCCTCGTCCAGCAATGCGTCTGCAGGAATAACCGCTTTGATATAGCCAGCAGAAAGCAGGGTGTCGGCGCTGTGGATTTCGCCGGTGTAGCACCACTCCAGCGCGGTTTGTAAACCGACCAAGCGAGGCAAAAACCAACTCGAACAGGCTTCGGGCGTGATGCCAATCTTGTTGAACACAAAGCCCACACGGGCTTTGTCCGAGGCCAAGCGTATGTCCATGGCGCAGGTCATGGTGGCACCAATGCCCACCGCGGCACCGTTGATAGCGCCAATGATGGGTTTTTTGCAATCAAACATGGCCAAGGTAACCTTGCCGCCCGAGTCCCGCACCCCGTCAACCATCTCTGGGTCATTCAGTTTGTCTTGCATGTCTTTCAACGTGGGCTGCAGGTGTTCGTTCAAACCAAACACATTGCCTTCGATGCTCAGGTCCATGCCCGCACAAAACGCTTTGCCCGCACCGGTCACCACAATGACGCGGACCTCGTCGTCATCGCTGGCGCGGTTGAAGGCATGGATCAGCTCATGCGACATCTCGACCGTGAACGCATTCATTTGTTCTGGGCGATTCAGGGTCAGGGTGAGGATGTGGTCGGCTACCTCGTAGCGCAAGGTGGTGTAGTTGGTCATGGTGTGCAGGGTTTAGGCGAGGGTGGACATGTCAATCACAAAGCGGTATTTCACATCGCTTTGCTGCATACGCTCATAGGCTTGGTTGATGTCATTCATGGGAATCATCTCGATGTCAGAGACGATCTGGTGCTCGGCACAAAAGTCCAGCATCTCTTGGGTTTCTTGGATACCACCCACCAAAGAGCCGGCAATGCTGCGTCTGCCCATGATGAGAGAACGTGCATTGAGTTCGGCATTCATGCCAATCGTGCCGACGATGCACATGGTGCCATCGACCTTGAGTAAGGGCAGGTAGACGTTGTAGTCGTGGTAGACCGGAATGGTGTTGAGCAAAAAATCAAATTGGTTGGCCATGGCTTGCATGGCGGCGGCGTCGCTGGACAGCAGCACCCCATCAGCGCCTAAGCGCAGGGCGTCTTGCGCCTTGTGGGCCGAGCTGGTGATCATGGTGGTTTGAGCCCCCATGGCGTGGGCAAACTTGATGCCCATATGGCCCAAGCCCCCCAAGCCGATCACGCC
>JBILIR010000306.1:0-2808 GCA_044368955.1 Limnohabitans sp. | reverse complement strand
TGCCACTGTGCACATAACCAGCGCAGTTAAACAGCCCATCAATACGGTCCATGGCTGCCACTTGGGCTTGGATAGCTGCTTTGTCCATCACATCCAACACGGCGGTGTGGACGTGGTCCATGCCTTTGAAGCCTTCAAGCAAACTGGGATTGACATCGGTCGCCCAGACGGTTGCACCTTCAGCCACCATGGCCAGCACAGTGGCCTTGCCAATGCCTTGCCCAGCGGCGGTAATCAGTATGTGTTTGCCCTGTAATCGCATCTGTTTTCCTGAATTTTTCAAGCCCATGGCGCAAACGTTGATGATAGGCCTTCGCAGCAAAGCCTTTGGCTACGGGTTTATGCGGATGAATCCCGCCTTGACGCAGCGGTATGGTGCATGCAAGTATTCCCCTTTCCCTGAAAGCTTTGCACCATGCGTTTACTGTCCTTTATTCGTCCCGTGTTGGGCATGTTGCTGGCGGTTGCTGCCGGTATGCCTACCGTGGCTATAGCCCAGCAAAAGCTCAAATGGGCCCATGTGTATGAAGCCTCTGAGCCCTACCACACCGAATCGGTGTGGGCGGCTGAAGAAATCAAAAAACGCAGCAAGGGCAAGTTCGATATTCAAGTGTTTCCTGCTTCTAGCTTGGGCAAAGAAACCGACTTGAACCAAGGCCTGACCTTGGGGTCGGTGGATATCGTGATTGGCGGCCCCTCTTTTGCTGCACGTAGCTACCCCCGCTTTGGTATCGCTTACTACCCTTTCATCTTCCGCGACGGCGACCACCTGTTGGCTTATTCCAAAAGCACCTTGTTCCAAGAGATGGTGAATGAGTTCCGCAACAAAAGCGGTATCCAAGTGACTGCCTACACCTACTACGGCGCTCGCCACACCAGCGCCAAAAAAACCTTCAGCCAATGCGCTGACATCAAAGGTTTGAAAATCCGAGTGCCCGACGCACCCGCTTACACCGCCACTTGGCAAGCCTGCGGCGCCAACCCCACGCCCATCGCTTTTGCCGAGGTGTACTTGGCTTTGCAAAACGGCACGGTGGACGCCCAAGAAAACCCTCTCACCACCATTGAAGCTAAAAAGTTTTTTGAAGTGCAAAAAGCCATCATGCTCACCGGCCACATTGTTGATGGCTTGGTCACCATGGTCGCACCCCATGTGTGGACCACACTCAACCCCGCCGAGCAAAAAATGTTCACCGAGGTGATGCAAGAGGCCGCCGCCCGTGCCACGGCGAAGGTCAAAAAACGCGAAGCCGAGTTGATTGATGTTTTCAAGAAAAGAGGCTTGCAGGTGGTGGAAGTCAATCGCAAAAGTTTCCAAGACGGCGTGCTGAAAAACAAACCGGTTGAGAGCATGGGCTTGACCCGCGCCGACTACGACCACGTACAAGCTGCCAAATGAGCACCGATCTCGATAAGCTAGCCGCTTCCTTTGGCGAAGCGGATGACGCTGTTGACCTCTCAGACACCATCCCTGAAGCATGGCTGGCCTTGCTGTTTTTCTGGGCGCTGGGCTTGACGGTGCTTTACCAATTCATCACCCGCTATGTGTTCAACGACTCAGCCGCGTGGACCGAGGAAATCGCCCGCTATTTGCTCATCGCCACGGTGTTTGTGGGTGCAGTCATTGGGGTGGCCAAAAACAACCATATCCAAGTGGATTTTTTCTACCGCTTCATGCCCCAAGGTTTGTCGCGTAGCGTGTCTGTGCTGACCGATGTGTTGCGGGTGGCTTTTTTGGCCACAGCCAGCTACCTCACGTGGTTGCTGATGCAAAAAATGGGTAACTACCAAATGACCATCGTCAACCTGCCCATGAACATCGTCTACGGCGTGGTGTTGCTGGCGTTTGTGTTGATGACATGGCGCAGCGTGTGGGTGATGCGCCGTCACTGGCAACAAGGCTATAGCGTGCTTGAGCGCCCCGAGAACCTTTAAGGTCAGCATGTTAAAAATCATTTTTCTGTTTTTGTTGAGTGGCGGTTTGCCCGTAGCCATGGCCATGGCGGCAGCCTCGCTCATCTACCTGCTGTTCGTCCCCAGCTCACCGCCGTTTGTGGTGGTGCACCGCATGGTGTCGGGCATCGACAGCTTTCCTTTGCTGGCCGTGCCTTTTTTCATTTTGGCCGGCAACCTTATGAACACCGCGGGCATCACCCACCGCATTTACAGCTATGCCTTGGCACTGGTGGGCTGGCTCAAAGGTGGTTTGGGCCATGTGAACGTGGTGGGTTCGGTGGTGTTTGCTGGCATGAGTGGCACGGCTATCGCCGACGCGGCAGGTTTGGGCACCATCGAAGTCAAAGCCATGACCGACCACGGTTACGACCCCGAATTTGCGGTGGGTGTGACCGCGGCTTCCGCCACGCTGGGTCCCATCATTCCGCCCAGCTTGCCCTTTGTGATCTACGGCATGATGGCCAATGTGTCGGTGGGTTCGCTGTTTTTGGCTGGCATTGTGCCTGGCGTTTTCATGGCCTTGCTGATGATGCTCACCGTGGCCTACTTCGCCCACAAAAATGGCTGGGGTGGCGACGTCAAGTTCAATTGGCCCAAGCTTCTCAAGGCCTTGATGGAAACCTTGGTCGTCATTGCTTGGCCGCTGCTCATTTGGTTGTTGGTGACCGAAGTCGGTACCCATGCGCAACTCACGGTGCTGGTGGGTTTGGTGCTGCTGTTTGCCGCTGACAAGCTGTTTAACTTCCAAGCCGTGCTGCCCATCATGACGCCGGTGCTGTTGATCGGCGGCATGACCACTGGTGTGTTTACACCTACCGAAGGGGCGATTGCCGCTTGTGTGTGGGCGCTCAT
>JBILIR010000018.1:0-10639 GCA_044368955.1 Limnohabitans sp. | reverse complement strand
AAAGCGAGCAACACGGCTATGGGCAAAACGAGTTTGTGCCCTGGCAGTTGGGTGCAGTTATGTGAGGAGCGCCAAGCTGGCGTCTAGGTGCTCGGTGGGCAAGCGCTTGTAGCCACTGCGGGCAAAGCGCTGCAAACGCCCCACCACGAACGACAGCAGCACCGAGGCCTGTACATTAGCGTCCACCGTGGGCGTCGCTGAGGACTGAGACTGCGCTTGCTCACGCAGCACTTGTCGCAAACTCGATTCAAAACGCTCGAAAAACTGGTTCATGCGCTGCTCTAGACGGTCATTTTCAAACACCAAGGCGTCACCCACCATCACCCGCGCCATGCCGGGGTTGCGCTGGGCAAACTGCAATAGCACCGTCACCATGTGGCGTGCTTTGACACTGGACGCATCATTTTTTTCGGCGATTTGATTCAACAAGCTGAAGATACTGGTCTCAATGAACTCAATCAGGCCTTCGAACATTTGCGCCTTGCTGGCAAAATGGCGGTACAGCGCAGCCTCGGATACTTCTAAGCGAGCCGCCAGTGCAGCCGTGGTGATGCGCTCGGCGCCCGGCTGCTCGAGCATGGCCGCCAGTGTTTGCAGGATTTGAATGCGCCGCTCACCGGGCTTGGGCCGCTTGCGTGGCGAGGCCTGTGCATCAGAAGATGAACTGCTGGTCTGTGCTGTGGCCATCGAACACTCCTTGAAAGTCAGTGCGAACGTATCAGGGTACCAAAAGCTTGCTCGGTCAAAATTTCCAGCAACAAAGCATGAGGCACCCGCCCGTCAATGATATGCACAGAGTTGACCCCACTTTTGGCGGCGTCCAAAGCGCCGCTGATTTTGGGCAACATGCCACCGCTCAAGGTGCCATCGGCAAACAAAGCGTCAATTTGTCGCGCACTCAAGTCGCGCAACAGGTTACCGGCTTTGTCCAACACGCCCTCGGTGTTGGTCAACAACACCAGCTTTTCTGCCTTTAAGACAGTGGCAAGCTTGGAAGCCACCAAATCGGCGTTGATGTTGTAGCTCTCGTTACTTTCGCCAAAACCTATGGGACTGATAACGGGTATGAAGGCATCGTCTTGCAGGGCTTTGACGACGCTTGGGTCAATGCTGACGATGTCCCCCACCTGCCCCACATCGACTTCTTTGCTGGGGTCTTTGGCGTCTTGCATCTTCAGCTGCCTAGCGCGGATCATGCCGCCATCGCGCCCTGTGAGACCCACCGCCTTGCCACCGGCTTGGTTTATCAAACCAACGATGTCTTGTTGCACCTCGCCAGCCAAGACCCACTCCACCACCTCCATGGTTTCCGCATCGGTTACCCGCATGCCTTGAATGAATTCGCCTTTTTTACCCAAACGCTGCAGCGCATTTTCAATTTGTGGCCCACCACCATGCACCACCACGGGATTCATGCCCACGAGTTTGAGCAACACCACGTCTTCGGCAAATGCTTTTTGCAGCGCAGGGTCGGTCATGGCGTTGCCGCCGTATTTGATGACCAAGGTTTTGCCATGGAACTTGCGGATATAGGGCAAAGCGCGGGCAAGTATTTCGGCTTTGTCGCTATTGGCTGTGGCAGAAGGTTGGGTGCTGGACATGGCGGCTGTTGAATAAGTTGAGCCAATTGTGCCCCATTCGCGTCGCTTTTGTTAAGGGCGCCTGAACCCTTAAGGGACAGTGCAATTTAAATAACTTGATAATGCACTGAAGAGGTCTTTATATTAATAAGATAAATAAAAATATATAAACTTGTTAATATTTAAGAGATAATAAACTTTGATTCAATTATTATTTGGAGATATTCATGGCCCGAACCAGTCCTGTCAGTCAACTTGAAAAAATACGCGCAGCCCGAATTAAACTGGAAAAAGAAGAACAACGCTTGATGTCACGCGGTCACGACAAAGCTTTGGCTCAAATTGTTCAAATCGCCCACAGTGCCGGCTTGAGCGCTGCCGACATCACCGCGGCATTGGGTGGCAAAGCCAAAGGGAAAAAAGTCGCTGCCAAAGCCGTTGGCACCAAGGCGCCTAAGGCCAAACGCGCAACTGCAGGCAAAAAAGTGGCCCCCAAATACCGCGATCCTTCTAACGCAGCCAATACATGGACTGGCCGTGGCCGCATGCCCCAGTGGGTGCAAGCTTTGCATTCCGCCGGCACTTTGGCCTCCGCCGAAATCAAAACTGCCGAATAATCTTAATATACCGTGCAACCGCCATACGTTCACAACGGTGGCGGTTTTTTGTTTCTATGATTTCCATTCATAGCCATCCAAGTCAATCCTAATTTATATATTGACCTCAATAACCGCCAACATACTGGTGTTTATATTCAATCCAAGTTGGATTACAGCACCGACGCTTACAAATCTGCGTTGAATGGAAATACTGGCGTTAAGCGCAAATGCTCAAGCGCGTTGCCCCCATAAGGCGGCCAAAACCTCGTCCACCCCAGTTTGCCAAGCGGGAATAGCCAAGCCAAATTTTT
The DNA here is from genome assembly GCA_044368955.1 of Limnohabitans sp. Taxonomy (GTDB): domain Bacteria; phylum Pseudomonadota; class Gammaproteobacteria; order Burkholderiales; family Burkholderiaceae_C; genus Limnohabitans. Next base: position 8,149 of record JBILIR010000018.1, on the reverse strand, counting down.
GTTGCACTAAACTGGTGTCAAGCATGGAGTTGGCGGGTCGTGGTGCAGGCAAGGGGTAGTCGGCGGTAGAAATGGCTTGGATATCGTCAGCATGGACTTTGAGTGACCAACCCAAGCGTGCGGCTTGGTCGAGCACATAACGCGCATAACCATGCCAAGTGGTCTGACCTGCATTGCTTAAATGAAACAAACCGCTGTGCACCACATGGTCGCTGCGCTGCAATACCTCGCGTGTGACTTGCGCCATCCAACGCGCCGAGGTGGGCACGCCGTGTTGATCAGCGACCACGCTCAAGCTGTCGCGCTCTTGCGCCAAGCGCAACATGGTCTTCAAAAAATTGCCGCCATGCGCACCCACCACCCAAGAACTGCGGAAGATGAAAAAAGCCCCTGCTTGCGCCATCACTTGCACATCGCCATCTCGCTTGCTGCGCCCATAGACCGACAAAGGGTCGGTGGCATCGCTTTCTTTGTAGGGGTGTGGCGACTGGCCATTGAACACATAGTCGGTGGAGTAATGCACCATGGTAGCCCCCAAGGCCTTGGCCTCGGCGGCCATGATGCCAGGGGCCGTGGCGTTGATGGCGTTTGCCAAGTCAGGCTCTTGCTCGGCCTTGTCGACGGCTGTGTAGGCTGCTGCATTGACGATGTAGCGCGGCGCATGGTGGCGAATCACCGCTTGCAAAGCCTTTGCATCTGAAATATCCACATCAGCCAAAGTCAGCGGTATCAAGCGCCCCAGCAGGGAGAGTTCGTCTTGTAAAGCATGGCCTAACTGACCGCCTGCCCCAAAGAGCAACACGCCATCAGCTGCCATAGTTTTGGCCTATCCAAGCGCGGTAACTGCCGCTGGTGACTTCTTCCACCCAGTCGCCATGTCTTAAATACCATTGAACGGTTTTGCGCAAACCCGTCTCAAAGGTCTCTTCGGGCCGCCAACCCAGTTCACGTTCTAATTTACGCGCATCGATGGCATAGCGCCTGTCGTGGCCTGGGCGGTCTTTGACAAACGTCATTTGAGTCGCATAAGACTGGCCATCAGCACGGGGTTGGAGTTCATCGAGCAAAGCACAGAGAGTGCGAACCACCTCGATATTGGGTTTCTCATTCCAGCCGCCAACGTTGTAGGTTTCACCCAAGCGACCGTCTTTGAGCACCCGCATGATGGCTTTGCAATGGTCTTCAACATACAACCAATCGCGCACCTGCTGACCGTCGCCGTAAATGGGCAATGGCTTGCCCGCCAAGGCGTTGTGAATCACCAAGGGAATGAGTTTTTCGGGAAAGTGGTAAGGGCCATAGTTGTTCGAGCAGTTGGTGGTCAGCACCGGCAAACCATAGGTGTGGTGCCAAGCACGAACCAAATGGTCGGAAGCCGCCTTGCTGGCCGAGTAGGGGCTGTTGGGCTCGTAAGGGTGGGTTTCGCTGAAAGCGGGTGCGGCCTGCGCCAAGCTGCCATAGACCTCGTCGGTGCTGACATGCAAAAAGCGGAAAGCTTGGCGGGACTGGTCATCCAATCCCGACCAATAAGCCCGCACCGATTCCAGCAACTGAAAAGTGCCCACCACATTGGTTTGAATGAAATCCATGGGGCCGTGGATAGAGCGGTCTACATGTGACTCGGCGGCGAAATGCAGCACAGCGCGTGGTTGGTGGGTGGCCAGCAATTGGCTGACCAGTGTGGTGTCGCCAATATCGCCTTGCACAAAATGGTGTCTGCTGTCACCGGCCAAGGCGTGCAGGTTGCGCAAATTGCCTGCGTAGGTGAGCTTATCGAGGTTGACCAACACTTCATCGTGCTGCGCCAACCAAGCGTGAACAAAATTGCTGCCGATGAAACCGGCACCGCCGGTCACCAGAATGGTCATGCAGGCAAGCTTTCTTCGGAGATACCCAAAACTTTGTTGCGCACCATTTCACGCAAGATTTTTTTCTCGGGAAAGCTCAAGGGACGGTCTAGGGCGCGACGTACACGCAGCAGCATGTGACGGTCGACTTCTTGCGGAATGCCATGGCTGCCTCGCAATTCGTCACGCAAATCTTCACGCAGGTCTTCGGGTTCATCGTCCCACCAACCATCGACCACCTCTTGCAGCCTGGTGCGAACCAGTTCGGGGTCTTGCGGTGCAGCAGGCGCGGCAGCGGCACGCGGCTGTGCGGTTAATTCACGCGCAGCTTGGGGAATCAACAACACACGGCGATCGGCTTGGGCCAACAAACGACACCAAGCGGGGTCTTCGTTGACAAGTTGGTCCATGTGGCGGGCGGACTCGTCGGCCAACAAATACACATTCAAGCCGTGCAACTGGGCATCATCGATGCTGGCGGTCAAGCGGTCGTCGTCGCTGGCAATCAGCAGGTGTTCGCAGGCTTTACGTTCTGACAAACGGGCAATGTCGGCGGACATGGCGCTGAAAGCCACTTCACTGGGCTCACCACTGGTGACGTCAAGCACACGCACGATTTGGTCTTGAGGAAATTGGCTGTCAGGGTTGTCGGTGTACCAATAAACACGTTGCACATCCAAGCCTAAACCGGCTTGTTTCAAGGTCTGCACCAAGGTGGGTATCAGGACTTGTCGGTTGTAGGCTTCTGGCTCGGCATCGCTGTTGGTACTTTGTTTGAGCAACCAAGCCATGTAGTTGCTGTCAATCAAGGCGATACAGCGACCACTGCGGGTCTGAGCATGGTCCTTGCGGGGATGCGTTGCGCGGTTTTCATTCTTCATCTAGGGATACCTGTCGGTGATGTGTTTAAAACTAAGAAAGTGGGGCATACACAATGCCCGTGGAGCTGCAGGCGCTCGAAACTAATGTGGCTTAATGCCTGCAATAGAGATATTAGCCTATCTTGATGCCGTTTTGGATAACAAGGTTTGGGGTGGGGGTATGTTCGCTCACGCTGGGATGCTGCACTTGCTCATCTGTGCGGCCAAAACGTCGCACACGCTGGGCATACCAAGACAAAGCATTGTTCAAAGCTGCATCATCAAAATCAGGCCAATGCAAATCGGTGAAATACAACTCGGTGTAGGCGGTTTGCCACAGCAAGAAATTGCTGATGCGCGATTCGCCACCAGTGCGAATGAGCAACTCGGGGTCGGGCAAATCAGCGGTACTTAAATGTCTGACCAAACCGTCGGGGTCAAGTTCTTGCAAAGACTGATCGGGATGCGCTGCTTGCCAAGCACGTACTGCAGTCAAAACATCCCATTGGCCCCCGTAATTGGCGGCAATCGTTAAATTCAAACCTGTGTTGTGAGCGGTGTCTTGCTCGGCTTGATCGATACGAGACTGCAACAGTGGCGCAAACGCACTGCGGTCACCAATCACACGAAGACGAATACCCGCAGCTTTCATTTCCGCCACCTCTGACTCAAGGTACTGCAAAAACAAGCCCATCAAGGCCGAGACCTCATCTGGCGGTCGACGCCAATTTTCTGAACTGAAAGCAAACAACGTCAGGTAGCGCAAACCCACGGCGTGGGCAGCTTTGACGATCTGTCGCACATTGGCAGCGCCCCGCGCATGACCCACGGTGCGCGGCATCAAGCGTTTTTTGGCCCAGCGGCCATTGCCGTCCATGATGATCGCAATATGTTGTGGATGCGTGTTCATGGTTAGACAGTCAAAGGAAACAAATGCTGGGTATTCACGCTGACCAGATGCTGTTTGCTCATCAGGTCCACCAGCACCATGGCTCGCAACTCGCCATCGGCTTGTTGGTAGACCGCCTCCAAGCCTTTCAAGGGACCATCAATCACCCGAACAGCTTGGCCGGGTTGCAAAAGTTTTTCTGGCGCACGCTCAGGCATGTTGCGCAAGGCTTGGATCAAATCGTCCGACATGGGGGCGGGGCGGTTGCCAAAACTCACCAAACGGCTCACGCCCAAGGTCGAGCGAATGGGCGTCCAGTTGGTGTGTTCCATGTCCAAACGGATGAACAAATACCTGCTGAACATAGGTTCGACCACATCGGCAAGCCTGCCTCGGCGCAATTTTTCAATGGTGATCAAAGGCAACCAAGCTTCATAGCCTTGGTTTTGCAGGTTTTCCAAGGCGCGGTGCTCTTGCTTAGGTCGGGAATGGACGGCGTACCACAACATGGTTTCAGGGAGTTTCTCTGTTAGTTTGACAATTGTAGGGGCTTAATTTCTGTCCTCATTTTGATGCAGCGCATTTTCAAGAGGCTTAGTGTGGACTATGATGAATTTTGCCCAATCCTTGGAGTTCCTATGGCCAGCAGCCCCCCTGAATTTGACCCCCAGCAGATGAGCCAACGCATGAAAGACTCGGCACAACATATTTGGCTGGCGGGCTTGGGAGCATTCGCCAAAGCCCAAGAAGAAGGTACCAAGGTGTTTGAAAACTTGGTTAAAGAGGGTTCACACCTGCAACAAACCACCCAGAAAGCCCAAGCCAAAATGACCGAGGCGGCTGAAAAAGTAGGCCAAATGGCCAGTCAAATGGGACAAACCGCCAGCGGCCAGATGGACAAGCTAGAAACCATTTTTGAAGAGCGGGTGGCCAAGGCTTTGAAAAGCATGGGTCTGCCAAGTGCGCAAGATTTGGCTGATTTGCAAGCGCGGGTCGAACAGCTGGAAAAACAACTGGCCGAGCGCAAAAGCTGACAACCCATGGCCAGCAAAGCGCCGCGTCAAACCGCCGAGCGCATTGTGGCCAGCGCTTTGGGCCTGTTCAACCGCTTTGGCGAGCCCAATGTGGCAGCCACCATGGTGGCTGCCGACCTTGGCATCAGCCCGGGTAATTTGTACTACCACTACCCTGGCAAAGAAGACATCGTCAACCACTTGTTTGGCAAGTACCAACGCGATTTGCAAGCCTTGCTTCCCGCCGCGCAAGACGTCAAAGACTTAGAAGACGCTTGGTTTTTCATGCACACGCTGTTTGAGTTGGTGTGGCGCTACCGGTTCTTGTACCGCGACTTGAACGATTTGCTCAGCAAATACCGCCAACTGGAACAACAAGTGAAGCAGGTGTTGGCGGACAAACATGCAGCATTTTTAACCTTGCTCAAGCGCTTGGGCGATCAAGGTTTGCTCACCCAAAATGCGACCGAGCGAGACAGCAGCGCCACGCAGATGTTGGTCATGCTGACCTGGTGGCTGAGCTATGAGTATGTGCGTGACCCCCGACATGCGCTGGAAAACGCCAATGCACAGGGCGGCGTGTCACGCGGTGCTCAGCAGGTGCTCGGCTTGTTACTGCCCTATTTGCAAGCGCAACCCAAAGCGCAGTTGACGGCCTTGCTGCAGATGTACAACGCGCCGCCCAGTGCCTGACTTATTTAAGCCGGTGCTAAAAACTGCTCGACCATGCGTACCCAAACCGTGCCGCCCAAGGGAATCAGGTCGTCATTGAAGTCGTAGCTAGGGTTGTGTAAGGTGCAAGGGCCGCCGCCATGGCCCATTTCGCGGTGCTGTCCCTCACCGTTGGCGATGAAGAAATAAGCGCCAGGTTTTTCCAGCAACATATAAGAAAAATCTTCTGCGCCCATGGTGGGCTCTTGCGCCAGCACGTTGTCCGCGCCCACGATGCCTGCCAATACGTCGCGGGTGAAAGCGGCTTCGTTCACATGGTTGATAGTGGGGGGGTAGTTGCGTACAAAGGCAAATTCGCAGGTGGCCTCATGGGCCGCGCTGACGTGTTCGGCGATGGTTTGCATACGTCGCTCGATCAGGTCGAGCATCTCCACCGTGAAAGTGCGCACCGTGCCTTGCAGCTCGCAACTGTTGGCCACCACATTGGTGGCGTCACCGGCATGGATCATGGTGACCGAAATGACACCCGCATCGATGGGCTTTAAGTTGCGCGACACAATGGTTTGAAAAGCCTGCACCATCTCACAGGCAATCGGCACAGGATCGATGCCGTTGTGCGGCAAAGCCGCATGGCAGCCTTTGCCACGGATGGTGATTTTGAACTCATTGCTGGAGGCCATGACGGGTCCTGGGCTGACCGCCAAGGTGCCGACCGGCATGCCCGGCCAATTGTGCAAACCGAACACCGCGTCCACGGGGAACTTGTCAAACAAACCATCTTTGATCATTTCTCTTGCGCCACCGCCGCCTTCTTCGGCGGGTTGGAAGATCAGCACCACGGTGCCATCGAAATGTTTGTGCTTGGCCAAATGCTGCGCTGCTGCCAACAGCATGGCGGTGTGGCCGTCGTGGCCGCAAGCGTGCATCTTGCCGGGGTGTTTGCTGGCGTGGGCAAAGGTGTTGGCTTCATTGACGGGCAGTGCGTCCATGTCGGCACGCAAGCCAATGCTGCGTTTGCTGTTGCCGTTTTTGATGACGCCGACCACGCCGGTGGTACCCATGCCACGGTGCACTTCAATGCCCCATTCAGTCAGCTTGCCAGCCACCACATCGGCGGTGCGTTGTTCTTGAAAGCAGAGTTCGGGGTGGGCGTGGATGTCGCGGCGCACAGCGATGATGCTGGCGGCTTCGGTGGTGATGGAGTCAAGCAGTTTCATATTCACCCTCTGTGTTTGGCTTGGGGAATCAGTCTACCTGATCCGTCATTGCGAGGGGCGTAGCCCCAAAGCAATCACCCATCATTCAGAGGTGCCGTCATTGCGAGCGTAGTGAAGCAATCTCTCGCCACGGCAACCGCCGCAGGCTCGGCCTCGCCTCCATGCTTACACAACGTCGGCTGCGGCCGACCTGCGCCACTCGCCGTTCGAGGGTCTTTGGGCTGCGGCAATAAAACACAGGTGACTTTGCGTATCGACACCGATGTGCTGAACAAATTCAAAGTCCATTGGAGCAGGTTGGCAAAGTCGCATCAATGAGGCGCTAAAAACCATCAAAATTTGATGATGCGATGTCTAAATGCCCATCGATAGCTCGAAGCACGGCGAACGGCGCAGGTCGGCCGTAGCCGACGTTGTGTAAGCATGGAGGCGAGGCCGAGCCTGCGGCGGTCGCTGTGCGGAGAGATTGCTTCGCTGCGCTCGCAAAGACGGGAAATTTGCTTCGTTGCGCTCGCAATGACGGAAAGTTTGCTTCGCTGCGCTCGCAATGACGACTCTTCGCAAAGACGTGCAAAATGCAGTCATGAGCTCGACTTCCATGACCACCACCGTTTTAGGCGCCTGCCCCCACGACTGTCCCGACACCTGTTCCTTGCTGACCACCGTGAAAGACGGCGTGGCGATCAAGGTGCAAGGCAACTCTCACCATCCGCTGACAGACGGTGTGCTGTGTACCAAGGTATCGCGCTACACCGAGCGCACCTACCACCCCGATCGGGTGCTGCACCCCATGAAGCGCGTTGGCCCTAAAGGTAGCGGCCAGTTTCAGCGTGTCAGTTGGGATGAAGCGTTATCTGACATTGCCACAAAACTCAAAGCCATAGCCGATAAAACGCCAGAACGCATCCTGCCCTACAGCTACGCAGGCACCATGGGCATGGTGCAGGGCGAGTCCATCGCCATGCGGTTTTTCAATCTGCTGGGTGCGGCCAAACTGGACCGCACCATTTGCTCCAGCGCTGGCAGCGAAGCCTTGGCGCAAACCTTTGGCAGCAAGGTGGGCATGAAGGTGCAGCATTTCGCGGAGTCCAAACTCATCCTCATTTGGGGCAGCAACGTCATCACCAGCAGCATCCACTTTTGGCGTATTGCGCAAGAGGCCAAACGCCAAGGTGCCAAGTTGGTGTGCATAGACCCACGCCGCACCGAAACCGCCGACAAATGCGATGTGCATCTGGCTATCAAGCCCGGTACCGATGCAGCGCTGGCCTTAGGACTGATGCACGAACTCATCACCCACGACTGGCTGGACCACGACTACATCGCCCAGCACACCCTGGGTTTTGAAGCTTTGCGTGAACGTGCCTTGCAATGGACGCCCGAACGCACAGCCGAGGTGTGCGGCTTGAAGGCCGAGGACATTCGCCAACTCGCCCACGATTACGCCCACATCAAGCCAGCCGCGATTCGCTTGAACTACGGCGTGCAACGCTCCCGAGGCGGCGGCAACGCTGTCCGCGCCGTGGCTTGCCTGCCCGCACTCACCGGCGCTTGGCGACACCGTGCTGGCGGCGTGGTGCTCAGCGCTTCAGGTCATGCTTTGCATAACGGTGCGGCTTTGCAGCGCCACGATCTACATACCAACGCCAAA
>JBILIR010000305.1:0-2822 GCA_044368955.1 Limnohabitans sp. | reverse complement strand
TGTCAAGAACGACTCTCGCGACGCTCATGGCGATAGGCTTTGACTTCTTCCATGACCTGCGACTCGCTGAGAAACGCTTGGTTGGCTTGATGCAAACCCTCTAGCTTGGCAAACGTTTGGGCGGTTTCGCGGCGATGCAGTTCGGCCGTTAACAAATCGGTCAAAGCTTGCGCTTCCCACAAGCCGGCCGCCAACACTTGCTGTGCCAGCGCATCCGGCAAATTCACTTGTAACTGTTTCATGGCGACCTCTCAGCGTTTTGTCTCAAGACTGTATCGGATTTGATTTGGATGAAAGCAAGTTCAGATGTCTTTCTTTCAAAGCAAGACTCAGCCACCTCGGCCGGTGTTGAACACACCGTGCGGGTCAAATTGGTGTTGCAGTTCGCGTTGAATGCGTTGCTGCACCGCAGGCAAGGGCGAGAACACTTGGGGCATGTCGCTTGGGGCTTGCAGGGGGGCGCGAAACAGAGTGGCGTGTCCACCGGCTTGGGCAGCCACAGCACGCAACTCAGCCGCAGCCGACAACGGCGCCCACAGCCAACGCAAGGCCCCGTGCCACTCGATCAAGGGCGCATAGGGCAGTGGCAAAACCGGCGCAGTTTGCGGCACGCTCAAGCGCCAAAATGCCAAGTCGGGCGCAGGGGCGGTGAAGAAGGGCAAGCGTTGATCGCGGCAAGCAGACCAATCGGCCTTGGCCTGCGTTGGGTCCATGGCAACAGCCTGCCCGCCCAAGGCAACCACATCGGCACACATGCGCGGCACGGCGGATTCAACCGCCGCCACCGCGCCACGCAAGCGCACAAAGAGCAGGTCTTGTGCGGGTTGTGCCGTGGTGTCATGCACCCAGCAACTGGCACTTAAGGGCAGGGGTTGTGCGCCCCAACGCTGCAACACAGCCAAGGCTTTGTCTTGCGGCAGATGGCACACCAAGGTGGCTTCGGCAGGTGCTTGGGGCAGCACTTTGAGCGACACATCGGTGATCACACCCAAGGTGCCCATGCTGGCGGCCATGACCCGCGACACGTCGTAACCAGCGACGTTTTTCATCACTTGGCCACCAAAGGTCAGCCACTCGCCAAGGCCGTTGAGCATTTGCACGCCCAGCACATGGTCGCGCACACCGCCGACATTGGCCCGGGCCGGACCCACCAAACCACAGGCCACCATACCGCCCACGGTGGCTTGGCTTTGGCCGTCGACAGAAAAGTGCGGCGGCTCAAACGCCAAGCATTGGCCTTGCGCGTTCAGCACCGCTTCCAGCTCGGCCAAAGGCGTGCCCGCACGCACGGTGACCACCAATTCGCTGGGCTCGTAGCTGACGATGCCGCTGTGGGCGCGGGTGTCCAACACATTGGCGCTGGTCGCGGTTTCGCCATAAAAAGATTTGCTGTTGCCGCCTTGGATGCGCAGCGTCTGCTTGCTGGCAGCCGCTTGGCTGATGAGCGATTGGAAATGTTCGATGACGGAAGACATAGAACCAAGATGTTAGCTGTTCAAGAGTTGCGCCATGCGTTGGCTGTCGATATTGCCCCCACTGATGATGACGCCGATGCGCTGGCCCCGCAGCTCAGGTGCCGCCTGTAACAGTGCTGCCAAGGACAAGCAACCGGTGGGCTCGACCACCAACTTCATGCGCTCGGCATACCAGCGCATACACGCCACCAACTGCGCATCGCTCACCGTGTGCACCGCTTTGACCAGTCGACGGATGATTTCAAAGGTGATGACGCCGACCTGCGGCGACTGCGCACCATCGGCAATGGTTTTAGGCGTGGCAATGCGCACCCGCTCGCCCTTGGCGAGCGACTGTTGCACATCGTTGCCCGCCTCGGGTTCCACGCCAAACACCGCGCAATTGGGCGACAAAACGTTGGCTGACAGCAAGCTGCCGCTGAGCAAACCGCCGCCGCCCAAACACACCCACAAACTGTCCAAAGGGCCCGTGTCTTGCAGCAGTTCCAGCGCTGCGGTGCCTTGGCCGCTCAGCACATGGGCATGGTCAAAAGGCGGGATAAACACCATGCCATCACGCTCACAACAACCTTGGGCAATGGCATGGGCGTCTTCGTTGTAACGGTCGTAATGCACCACCTTAGCGCCATAGCCCAGCGTGGCGGCCAACTTCAGCGGCGCTGCATCGTGGGGCATGACGATGGTGGCGGGCATGCCCAGAATTTGCGCCGACAAGGCAATGGCTTGGGCGTGGTTACCGGAGGAATAGGTGACCACCCCCGCTTGGCGCTGTGCGGGGGTGAATTGCGAGAGTGCATTGAACGCGCCACGAAACTTGAATGCGCCCATGCGCTGAAAGTTTTCGCATTTGAAGAACACCTCGCCGCCAAGTTGGCGGTTGAGGGTTGACGACTGCAGCACCGGTGTGCGGTGCGCCACACCGGCAAGCCGCTTGGCAGCAGCTTGCACATCGTCAAAGGTGGGCAAGCTCACTTGGCGATAACGCGCACCATCTCCAAGCACTTGTTGGAGTAGCCCCATTCGTTGTCATACCAAGACACGACCTTCACAAAGGTGCTGTCCAGTGCGATGCCCGCATCGGCGTCAAACACGGATGTGCAGGGCTCGCCACGGAAGTCGCTGGCAACCACTTTGTCTTCGGTGTAACCCAGCACGCCTTTCAAAGCGCCAAGGCTTTGCGCTTTCATTTCAGCGCAAATTTCGGCATACGTGGCAGGCTTTTCCAGTTCAACCGTCAAGTCCACCACCGACACATCGGAGGTCGGCACACGGAAGGACATGCCGGTGAGTTTTTTGTTCAAAGCGGGGATGACCACGCCCACCGCTTTGGCAGCACCGGTGCTGGAG
>JBILIR010000304.1:0-2829 GCA_044368955.1 Limnohabitans sp. | reverse complement strand
AACCTTGAGCCACGACCCGTTCATCCCCTTGTTCGAGAGCGAGGGCTTTGCCGATGAAGGCCACGACAGTTTTGCCGAAGGCGAGGGCGCGGCCTGGTGCTTGGCCTTCACCGAAGACGGTTCTCCCGTGCGCGAAAGCTACGTGAATTTGATCCCCACCAGCGCGGGCGGCACCCATGAGAGCGGTTTGCGCGATGGCCTGTTCAACGCGGTGAAAAGCTTCATCGACCTGCACGCCTTGCTGCCCAAGGGCGTGAAGTTGCTGCCTGAAGATGTGTTTGCCCGTGCCAGTTTTATTTTGAGCGCCAAAGTGCTGGACCCGCAGTTTCAAGGGCAGATCAAAGAGCGGCTCAATTCGCGAGATGCTGTGCGCTTGGTGTCGAGCTTTGTCAAACCCGCGCTGGACTTGTGGCTCAACGCGCATGTGGAGTTCGGTAAAAAACTCGCCGAGTTGGTCATTCGCGCCGCGCAGCTGCGCCAAAAAGCCGGTCAAAAAGTGGAAAAGCGCAAGGGCTCTGGCGTGGCGGTGTTGCCGGGCAAGCTGACCGATTGCGAAAGCCGCGACTTGGCGCACAACGAAATCTTTTTGGTCGAGGGCGACAGTGCTGGCGGCAGCGCCAAAATGGGCCGCGACAAAGAAAGCCAAGCCATCCTGCCCCTGCGTGGCAAGGTGCTCAACACCTGGGAGGTCGAGCGCGACCGCTTGTTTGCCAACAACGAGGTGCACGACATTGCAGTGGCGATTGGCGTGGACCCGCATGGTCCCAACGACGAACCCGACCTGAGCGGCTTGCGCTATGGCAAGGTGTGCATTTTGAGTGACGCCGATGTGGACGGCTCGCACATCCAAGTGTTGTTGCTGACGCTGTTCTTCAGGCACTTCCCCAAGCTCATCGAGACAGGCCATGTGTATGTGGCCCGCCCGCCTTTGTTCAGGGTGGATGTGCCAGCGCGTGGCAAAAAACCCGCGAGCAAAGCCTATGCCTTGGACGAAGGTGAGTTGACAGCCATCCTCGACAAAAGCGCCAAAGAAGGCGTGCCGCGCGAAAAATGCAGCATCAGCCGCTTCAAAGGCTTGGGCGAGATGAACGCCGAGCAGTTGTGGGACACCACCTTGAACCCCGACACGAGGCGCTTGTTGCCGGTGCAACTGGGCGTGCTGGACTTTGCCCAAACCGAAGGCCTGATCACCCAGTTGATGGGCAAAGGCGAGGCCGCCGCGCGGCGTGAACTGATGGAGTTGCACGGCGACGCCATTGAGATTGATGTTTAAAGCTTATGAGTGATATACCTGTTGTGGACCTGAACGCCTCGTCTGAATCCGACGACGGCATCGCCTTAGGGCACTACGCCCAACGCGCCTACCTGGAATACGCCTTGAGCGTGGTCAAGGGCCGCGCTTTGCCCGATGTGTGCGACGGCCAAAAGCCGGTGCAGCGGCGCATTTTGTATTCCATGTCGCGCATGGGTTTGGGCTTTGGCGGCCCCAACGGCGCGGTCGGTGCCAGGCCTGTGAAAAGCGCCCGTGTGGTGGGCGATGTGCTGGGCCGCTACCACCCGCATGGCGACAGCGCCGCTTACGATGCGCTGGTGCGCATGGCGCAAGATTTTTCACAACGCTACCCGCTGATTGACGGCCAAGGCAACTTTGGCTCGCGTGATGGTGACGGCGCGGCGGCCATGCGCTACACCGAGGCGCGTTTGGCCCGCATCACCAGTTTGCTGCTGGATGAAATTGACGAAGGCACGGTGGACTTTCAGCCCAACTACGACGGCTCCACCGAAGAGCCCAAGCAGTTGCCAGCGCGTCTGCCGTTTGCAATGCTGAATGGTGCCAGCGGTATTGCCGTGGGCATGGCGACCGAAATCCCCAGCCACAACCTGCGCGAGGTGGCCGATGCCTGTGTCGCGCTGATCAAAAACCCCAAGCTCAGTCACCAAGAGTTGCTGCAAATTTTGCCCGCGCCCGATTACCCGGGCGGTGGCCAAATCATCAGCAGCGCCGCCGACATTTCAGACGCCTACGCCACAGGGCGCGGTTCGCTGAAAGTTCGTGCCCGCTGGGTGATCGAAGACTTGGCCCGTGGCCAATGGCAGTTGGTGGTGACCGAATTGCCACCCGGTGTGAGCAGCCAAAAGGTGTTGGAAGAGATTGAAGAGCTCACCAACCCCAAGGTGAAGACCGGCAAAAAAGTGCTGAGCCCAGAGCAAACCCAACTCAAAACCACCATTCTTGCGGTCTTGGATGGGGTGCGCGACGAGTCCAGCAAAGACGCACCGGTGCGTTTGGTGTTCGAGCCCAAAACCCGCACGATAGAGCAGCAAGAACTCATCACCTCTTTGCTGGCGCACACCAGTTTGGAAAGCTCGTCCTCCATTAACCTGACCATGGTCGGTTTGGACGGCCGCCCCGTGCCCAAAACCCTGCGCCAAATGCTGGAAGAGTGGATCGCCTTCAGGCAAACCACGGTGCAGCGGCGTTCGCAATTTCGCTTGGACAAGGTGCTGGCGCGCATCCACATCTTGGAAGGCCGTCAGTTGGTGTTGCTTAACATCGACGAGGTGATTCGCATCATCCGCCACAGCGACGAACCCAAACCTGCATTGATCGAACGCTTCAAACTGAGCGAGCGCCAAGCCGACGATATTTTGGACATCCGCTTGCGCCAATTGGCGAGGCTGGAGGCCATCAAGATCGAGCAAGAGCTCAAAGAGTTGCGCGAAGAGCAGGGCCGTTTGGAAGACATTTTGGGCAGCGCCACCTCGTTGCGCCGCTTGATGGTGAAAGAAATCGAAGCCGACGCCAAAACCTTTGCCGACGCGCGCCGC
>JBILIR010000303.1:0-2831 GCA_044368955.1 Limnohabitans sp. | reverse complement strand
CCACTTTCATCAAGGCAACAGGATTGAAAAAATGCAAACCGGCAAAGCGCTCTGGGCGCTTTATGCCTGCAGCCAAAGCGGTAATGGACAAAGAAGAGGTGTTGCTGGCCAAAACCGCGTCGCCTGAGAGCACTTCGCCCAGTTGCGAAAACAGGGCTTGTTTGACCTGAGCGTTTTCAACAATGGCTTCCACCACCAAGTCACAAACCGACAAGGCTTGCAAACTGTCAACGGTTTTTAAAGATGCAAGATAGGCTTGGTGTTGATCAGTGGAGATACGTTGCTTGTCGTGCATTTTTTGCCATTGCGCAGCTATGGCCTGCTGCACTTGAACAGCGCGTTCAGTTGCGGCGTCAAACAGCAAAACTTGGCTGCCCGCTTGCGCGGCCATTTGCGCAATGCCTTGACCCATGGCACCTGTGCCACAAACACCTACAGTTGGAAATAAAGTATTCATAACTGGGCATTATCTCTGCCAAGCCTCGTACAGGTTGGCTTCACTTTGCATCGGCATGGATCAGGTGCGCTGTGACAGAATGCGGCGATCTTGTCTTTCTAAGGAACATCCATGTCGTTGAAATTGTGCGGTTTTGCAGTCAGCAACTACTACAACAAAAACAAATTGCAATTGCTCGAAAAAGGCATTGCATTTGAAGAAGAGTTGGTCTGGGTGGGCAACAGCCATCCCAAACTGATGAGCCGCTCTCCCATGGGTAAAGTGCCTTTTTTGGAGACTCCGCATGGTTGCTTGTCGGAGTCCATGGTGATTGCCGAATACATTGAGCACGCCTATCCACAACACCCTTTGCTTCCCTCAGACCCTATGCAAGCTGCCAAAGTTCGAGAACTGATTATGTATTTGGAGTTACATATCGAACTGGTCGCTCGAGAGCTTTACCCCCAAGCCTTTTTTGGCGGTCAGGTGAGCGAGGGCACGAAAGAACGGGTAAGGAAAAATTTGAGCAAAGGCGTTGCTGGTTTTGCAAAGTTGGCTAAGTTTTCTCCTTATGTGGCAGGCGACCAAATGACTTTGGCCGACTGCGCCGCCGCTTTTCATTTGCCCATTGCAGTCAATGCATGCAAATTGGTGCTTGGCGAAGATTTGCTGGCTGATTTACCTGTGAAAGCCTACGGCCAAAAAATGGCTGAAAGTCCCCATATGCAAAAAGTGCTGGCTGATCGAAAAGAAAACGCGGCCTTGATGGCCAGCCTGACAACCAAGAAAACCTGAAGCTTTTCAGCGAAGGGATTTGCTGGCTTCAAGGTGCACCAAGCGATCAAGCTCGGCGCATATATCGGCCATTCGACCCGACATGACCATGCGCCCAGCGTTGCTGGGTGATGCATGGCCGTCTTCAGCCACCCGAACCACACGCAAAGGCTTGGAAGCTTGGGGCACAGTCACGGTGACAGGTGCAGACATATGGGGGTCGTTGGCTGGCCAAAGTGCTTTGTAAGCGGCATCGATGCGTTGGAACAATTGTTGTGAGGTGAGGATTGCGAGGTTCATAGAGGGCTCCAATGAGGGTTAAAACTGGTGACGGATCAGACCCACGGCCAAGCCTTCGATGTGAAAGTTGTCGCTGGGGCTGACATGGATGGTGGAAAAATCGGGGTTCTCTGGGTGCAGATGAATGCCGGAAAGATTTTTTTCGAAGCGCTTGACGGTGACTTCTTCGCCAAGTCGGGCCACGACAATTTGGCCGTTTCGTGCGTCTGAGGTGGATTTGACTGCGAGCAAGTCGCCATCAAGGATGCCAATGTCGCGCATGGACAAGCCACGTACTTTGAGCAAGTAGTCTGGTGTTTGTGTAAACAAAGAATTTTGAACGGCATAGCTTTGTTCGATGTGCTCTTGCGCCAGGATGGGAGAACCCGCGGCGACCCTTCCCACCAAAGGCAATATCAGTTGCCCCAATCCTGGCAGCGACAATGAATAGGGCGTGCGTGAAGACTCAAAAGCTGATGCGTAGTCTGGGTTTTTTAACCGGATGCCGCGAGAGGTGCCGCTGACCAGTTGTATGTATCCCTTGCGGGCCAAAGCCTGCAAATGCTCTTCTGCAGCATTGGCTGACTTGAAGCCAAGCTCTTTGGCAATTTCTGCACGTGTGGGTGGTGCGCCTGTTTGGCGAATGGCGGTTTCTATCAAGGAGAGAATTTGTTGTTGCCTGGCGGTGAGCTTGCTGGGTTCCATGAGGGCTCCTGAGGTAGGTGAAAATGAACTGCTCTCTTTGCGGTCAATGGACACTGTTTAGATATCCAGTAACTGTATTTTTAACCAGCTTTTCGTTTTTTACAAGTCCATGTCAAAAGAAAATCTTCAAAAAATCATTGTGCTCGGCATGGGTGGAACCATTGCAGGTATGGCTTCTAACCCTGAAAACCCAAAAGAATACAAAGCTGGTACGTTAGGATTGGCTGACTTAATGGGTGGTTTGGGCCTCTCAAATGCGATGCACACCGAGCTTCGAAATGTGGCGCAAATCAACAGCAAGGACATGCAAGCATCCCACTGGCAGGCGCTTTTGTCTGCGGTCGACGTCGCCAACCAAGACCCGCAAGCCCGCGCCATTGTCATCACCCACGGCACAGATACCTTGGAAGAAACGGCGTGTTTGCTAGAACTGATGGGACCTTGGTCAAAACCTGTGGTGTTGACCTGCGCCATGCTGCCAGCCAATGCACCCGCTGCAGATGGCCCTGGAAACCTCGCAGACGCCTTGAACTGGGCAGCACACACCCAGCATTGCGCAGTGTTTGTCGTCTGCGCCGGCAAAGTGCATTTGTCGCAAGAGGTGCAAAAACTCACCACTGAAAGCGTTGATGCATTC
>JBILIR010000302.1:0-2834 GCA_044368955.1 Limnohabitans sp. | reverse complement strand
GAAATTGACCAACTCGCCAAAAAAAGCCAGCAGCTCACCAAAGACATTTACAGTGACCTCACACCTTGGCAAATCACCAAGATTGCACGTCACCCAGAGCGCCCTTACACCCTAGATTACGTCAATGAAATCTTCACCGACTTTGTTGAGATGCATGGCGACCGGCATTTCTCTGACGACTTGAGCATTGTGGGCGGATTAGCTCGTTTCAATGGCAATGCTTGCATGGTCATCGGTCAGCAAAAAGGGCGAGACACCAAAGAGCGCACCGCACGCAACTTCGGCATGACCCGCCCCGAGGGCTATCGCAAGGCCTTGCGTTTGATGAAGACCGCCGAGAAATTCAAACTCCCTGTGTTCACCTTTGTCGACACGCCGGGTGCTTTTCCAGGCATTGATGCCGAAGAGCGCAGCCAGTCTGAGGCCATTGGCCGCAATATTTTCGAGATGGCACAACTGCAAGTGCCCATCATCACCACCATCATCGGCGAGGGTGGATCAGGCGGCGCATTGGCCATCAGCGTGGCCGATCAGCTTTTGATGTTGCAGTACTCGATTTACTCCGTGATCAGCCCCGAAGGCTGTGCCTCCATTTTGTGGAAGACCTCGGACCGCGCATCGGACGCTGCTGACGCCTTGGGTATCACAGCACATCGCTTGAAAGCCCTGGGTCTGGTCGACAAGATCGTCAATGAACCCGTGGGTGGAGCGCACCGCGATACCAAACTCATGGCGTCGCAACTCAAGCGTGGCCTCAATGATGCGTGGCGTCAAGTCAGCGACCTCAAGGTCAAAGAGTTGCTCGACAAGCGTTACGAGCGCTTACAAAGCTATGGTCGATTCACGGATACCAAAGCTGACGCCCGATAACTTGGCGCGACCCACGCTCGCAAAGTTCACCCCTTCTTTGCCTTTTGCGGTTGCCCTGAGTGGTGGCGCAGATTCTTGCGCTTTGCTGTTGGCTTGTACCAAGCAGTGGCCAGGGCAGGTGCGTGCTGTTCATGTGCACCATGGTTTGCAAGCTGCAGCAGACGATTTCGCATCCCATTGCCAAAAATTGTGTGACTTGTGGTCTGTGCCTTTGGTGGTGACCCATGTCAACGCACACCCCAACAGTGGCGAAAGCCCAGAGGACGCTGCCAGGCAAGCGCGTTACCAAGCCTATGCACAGGTGCTGCAAACACATTGGGGCGGCACCATTCAAGACATTGCCTTGGCGCAACACGCAGACGATCAAGTGGAGACCTTGTTGCTTGCCTTAACCCGCGGTGCTGGCTTGCCAGGTCTGTCGGCCATGCCAGCGTTTGTCGAGCGTGGGGGCTTGCGCATTCACCGCCCTTGGCTGGATGTGCCTGCCCAGCAGTTGCGCGACTGGTTGGAACATGAAGGTGTGTCTTGGGTAGAGGACCCTACTAACCAAGATGAACGCTATACCCGCAACCGTATTCGTCACCAGTTACTGCCTGTTCTTGAAGAAGCATTCCCTTCATTTCGCCAGACCTTTGGTCGCAGTGCGCGACATGCTGCACAAGCCCAACGGGTTTTGGAGGACATGGCCTTGATCGATTTGCAACGCATTGGGGTGCCTCCTCAGTTGGCGGCTTTGCAGCAACTCAGTGAGGCGCGTCAAGCCAATGTGTTGCGTGCTTGGTTGCAGCAGCGCCAAGTTGCTTGCAGCGCTGCACAGCTTGATCAACTGCTGCACCAAATCGACGCTTGTCGTACGCGTGGGCACCAAATTGACATCAAAGTTGGCGTTGGCTTTGTGCGTCGAGTCGGCAGCAACATCGATTGGTACAATTTCTAGCTTTTGCATAGACATACTCTCTAATACGATGGCATTGATCGTTCATAAATACGGCGGCACCTCCATGGGTTCGACCGAACGCATACGCAATGTGGCCAAGCGCGTGGCCAAATGGGCCAGAGCGGGGCACCAATTGGTGGTCGTTCCGTCTGCCATGAGCGGCGAGACCAATCGCTTGTTGGGCTTGGCCAAAGAGTTGGCACCACAGTCAAGCAACGCCGAACACTTCAGAGAACTCGACGCACTGGCCGCCACAGGCGAGCAAGCCTCGTCTGCTTTGTTGGCCATTGCTTTGCAGGCAGAAGGCATGTCCTCGATCAGTTATGCCGGTTGGCAAGTGCCTATCCGAACCGACAGTGCCTTCACCAAAGCGCGTATCGAATCGATTGATGATGCACGTGTGCGTGCCGATTTGGCTGCTGGCAAAGTGGTCATCATCACCGGTTTCCAAGGTGTCGACAGTGAAGGCCATATCACCACTTTAGGTCGCGGCGGCTCCGACACCTCGGCAGTGGCGGTTGCTGCTGCCATGAAGGCTGCGGAGTGTTTGATTTACACCGATGTGGATGGCGTGTACACCACCGACCCCCGCGTGGTCCCCGAAGCGCGTCGTTTGCACACGGTGAGCTTTGAAGAAATGTTGGAGATGGCGTCTTTGGGTAGTAAGGTATTGCAAATCCGCTCGGTGGAATTTGCAGGCAAATACAAAGTACCCCTTCGTGTACTTTCAAGCTTTACGCCATGGGATATCGATATTCACGAGGAAGCCAAGTCTGGCACTTTGATTACTTTTGAGGAAGACGAACAAATGGAACAAGCCATCGTATCGGGCATCGCCTTCACCCGTGATGAAGCCAAAATTTCCATCATCGGCGTGCCCGACAAACCCGGTATTGCTTACAAAATTTTGGGTGCCGTAGCTCAGGCCAATATTGAAGTGGACATGATCATTCAAAACATCAGCAAAGGTGGTTTGACCGACTTCAGCTTCACCGTCAACAGAAACGACCACGCCCGAGCCATGGAG
>JBILIR010000301.1:0-2846 GCA_044368955.1 Limnohabitans sp. | reverse complement strand
ACCAGCGGCTGGCAAATTGGGCATAGCCTATCCACACCAGTGAAAAAAACACCAAAACCAACCAATCTGCCCACGGCAGTATGCTCAAAATCTTCATGGCTTCATGCTACCCCATCGTAAAAAAAACCGCTTGGTACTCGCGTACCAAGCGGCTTGAAGCGGTCAGTGAACAATCAACCGTGCAGTTTGGTAGCCATGTGCGCCACACGTTCGCCGTAAGCTTTGGCGGTGTCCAAGTCACCTTGGGGAATATCAGCTGCGGGGCTGGTGGGGCCCACTTGCGCCATCAACCCTGAGGAGGATCCCAGGCGGTTCAAACTGCCGTCATTTGGGTTTGCTTGGCCGACCCAAACCATGCCCAATTGCATGGAGAGGGTAATGAAATACTGCAAAGTTGAAAGTTTGTCGCCGCTGGGATTGCTAGAAATGGTGAAACCACCGGCCACTTTGTCTTTCCACGCACCGCTCATCCATTGCTTGGAAGTGGCATCGGCGAATTTTTTGAATTGCCAAGAAGCCATGCCCATGTAAGTGGGTGAGCCAAAGATGATGGCATCCGCCGCATTGATGGCGGTCCAATCGGCTTCGCTGATATTGCCTTCAGCATCGATGGCAATGATTTGCGCCTTGGCGCCTTCAGCCACAAATTGGGCTACGCGCTGGGTGTGGCCGTAGCCAGAGTGGTAAACAACAACAGTTTTGCTCATGATTTCTCCTAGAGGCTTGGGTTGGTAAACATTTATTCGTGATCGTGCGCTGTGTCATCCGCGTGGGCCTTGGCATCCAAGCTCCATGCACCTGCGCCGTGAGCGGCCAATACCAACAAGCCACCGACCACTGCAATGTTCTTAAAGAACATCAGTTGTTGCACAAAGGCTTGGTCTGCGGGCATGGCCCAAAAATTGTGGAAACACACGGTGGCAACCACGGTGAACACCGCCAACACCACTGCCGCCAGTCGGGCAGAGGCGATATAGCCTGTCGTACCTGCAAAGCCCATCAATTTCATCAAGCCCGCTGGCAAAAACAACACGCCCAATAAAACACGGCCCACCAAGGTATACAAAGCATCATTTACTTTAATCATCTCTATCTCCAATATGAATAGTCAGTTTTCGAACAAATCGAATACCAGGACTTCTGCATCCAAGCCACCGCTCACATCGATGCGGTGTTCCTTGTCCAGCAGCAACGCGTCGCCAGCTTGCAGCTGCTGGCCATTCACTTGCAGCTGGCCACGAATCAGGTGGACATAGGCTTTGTGGTCAGCGCCTATCGTTAAGTTCGCTGTTTCATTGCCATCGAATAAACCGGCATACAGCTGGGCATTTGCATAAATCTTCACGGCGTCGCCCGTGGGGTTGTGGCTGGCAATCAAGGCCAGGGCGCCGCGCTTGCTGGCAGAGGCAATGGTTTTTTGCTCGTAGCCGGGGGTCACGCCGCGCTGGTTGGGCTCAATCCAGATTTGCAAAAAATGGGTTTCTTGGCCCTCGGCATGGTTGAACTCACTGTGTTTGACGCCGGTGCCGGCACTCATGCGCTGCACGTCCCCTGGCGGAATGCCTTTGACGTTACCCATGCTGTCTTGGTGGGCCAAATTGCCCGACAGTACATAGCTGATGATTTCCATGTCTTGGTGGCCATGGGTGCCAAAACCAGTACCCGGGGCAATGCGGTCTTCATTGATGACGCGCAAATTGCCCCAGCCCATGTGGGCAGGGTCGTAGTAGCCAGCAAAAGAAAAACTGTGAAAAGACTTCAACCAACCGTGGTCGGCATAGCCTCTGTCTTGGGAGCGTCGAATAGTGTGCATAGTTTTTGTCTTATTAAGTATTAAATTTTATAGAAGTGAAAGCTGCTGTGGTTTCAGCGAAATTGATGGCATCATTCAAATAATTTGATTAATGAGCCATTTTTATGTCATCTGCCCGTGATGTTCTGACCCCCGATGCCCTCTTCATGATCAACGCGATCGCTGAAACAGGCAGTTTTGCCGGGGCTGCCCGCGAGATAGGCGTGGTTCCCAGTGCCTTGAGCTACCGCGTACGTCAAATGGAGGAAGCCTTGGACGTGTTGCTGTTCACCCGCTCGTCGCGCCAAGCCAAGCTCACGGCGGCGGGTCGTGAACTGCTGAACGAAGGCAGTCGCTTGTTGCTGGACATGGACAGCATTGCGCACCGCGTCAAGCGGGTGGCCACGGGTTGGGAAAGCCAGCTCACCATCGCAGTGGACGCCATCATCGATTTTCAAACCATGATGGAGCTGAGCGAGACCTTCTTTTCGCTCAACCCGCCTACGCGTTTAAAGCTTCGCAATGAAACTTTGAGCGGCACCTTGAGCGCTTTGACCTCAGGCCAAGCCGATTTGGCCGTGGGTGTGAGCGACCAATACAGCAATAACGCGGGGCTGCGTTTTGCAAGCTTGGGCGAGGTGGCGTTTGTTTTTGCAGTGGCGCCTCAGCATCCCTTGGCTCGAATGGTGCAACCGCTGAGCGACAGCTTGATACAAGCCCACCGTGCGGTGGCCGTGGCCGACTCGGTGCCCCAAGGCAGTGGCCTGACCGTTGGTCTGCTCGCAGGCCAAGACGTGTTCACCGTGCCCAGCATGCAAGCCAAATTGGACGCGCAGTTGCGTGGTTTAGGGGCAGGCTTTTTGCCCTACCCTTTGGCCCAGCCTTACATTGAGCAAGGCTTGCTCAGTGTTTGCGAGGTGATGCGCCATTTGCGACTGGCCACCTTCAGCTATGCATGGCGTGAAAACCCCAGCCCCAAGGGTCAACCCGCGGGTGACAAAGCCCTGCAATGGTGGTTGCAACAACTTAGCCACACAACGACACGCAACGCCTT
>JBILIR010000299.1:0-2863 GCA_044368955.1 Limnohabitans sp. | reverse complement strand
TCGGAGCAAGCAAGTTTTTTGTGTCTTTATTTTTGACAGCACCATTCTTGTAACCCTGACACGCCATGACCGGCGGGTGGCATTTATTCACGGCAGCTTGCTGGACTTGGACAAGCAACTGCGCACACTTTCAGGCGAAGAAGAGACCAGGCTTTTGGTGCGCCATGGAGAACCAGTTGCGTGTTTGCAGCAATTGGTCACCGAACTCGGCGTTCAAGCCGTCTTCACCCACCATGATGATGAACCTTATGCATTGACGCGGGATACGACAGCCAAAGGTGTACTTGCCAACCAAGGCGTGGCCTTCGTCAGCTTCAAAGACCATGTGGTGTTTG
Organism: Limnohabitans sp.; assembly: GCA_044368955.1. Taxonomy (GTDB): domain Bacteria; phylum Pseudomonadota; class Gammaproteobacteria; order Burkholderiales; family Burkholderiaceae_C; genus Limnohabitans. The sequence goes on along the minus strand of JBILIR010000299.1, from coordinate 2,528 downwards.
AGCGCAGCGAAATCTTGACACAAAACAGTCAGCCCTATGGTGTTTTTACGCCTTACAAAAACAATTGGCTCAAGAAAGTCACTGCTGCTGATTTGGCTGAAAAACACATCAAGCCTTCAGCCGGTCAACTCGCAGCCATACCTGCTGCTTTGCGTCGCCCCCTTCCTAGCTTAGAAGACATTGGCTTTGAAACAGTCGATTTAGCATCGCTACACATACAGCCTGGAGCAAGCGGTGCACAGCATTTACTCAAAGATTTTGTCAAACGTATCAACCTCTATCAGCAAACCCGCGACTTTCCCAGTGTGAAAGGGCCGAGCTACCTGAGTGTGCATTTGCGCTTTGGTACGGTATCGGTAAGACGTTTGGCACGAATTGCACATCCCTTGGCCATCAAGGGGGACTCGGGCGCTCAAACATGGCTTGGCGAGTTGATTTGGCGAGATTTTTACCACCAAATATTGCACCACCACCCACGTGTCGTAGAGCAATCTTTCAAACCTGCTTATGACGCAATTGTTTGGGAAACAGGCAAGGAGGCCAAACAATTGTTTGCTGCATGGTGTGAAGGACGAACCGGCTATCCACTGGTAGATGCAGCGATGGCGCAAATCAACCAAACTGGCTATATGCACAATCGCTTACGCATGGTGGTGGCCAGTTTCTTGGTGAAAGATTTGGGTATCGATTGGCGCTGGGGCGAACAGTATTTTTCTCAGAACCTGATTGATTTTGATTTGGCTGCAAACAATGGCGGCTGGCAGTGGGCAAGTTCCAGTGGTTGCGATGCACAGCCTTATTTCCGCATCTTTAACCCCGTCAGCCAAAGCGAGAAGTTTGATCCGCAGGGAAAATTTATTCGCCGTTATTTGCCCCAACTTGCAGCGCTGCCCAACGACGCCATTCACGCCCCTTGGTTAGCCAAACCCTTGGTCATGGAAGCTGCCAATGTCACGCTGGGCAAGACCTATCCATTCCCCATCGTGGACCACGCCAAGGCCCGCTTAAAAACATTGATGCGTTATAGCGTCGTGAAAAGCAAAAACGACTGATGTCGCTAACCGACTAGATTTGCACCATTTCAAAATCTTCTTTGCGAGCGCCACACTCTGGGCAAGTCCAATTCATGGGCACTTGCTCCCAAGGGGTTCCTGGGGCAATGCCTTCTTCAGGCGCACCAGTGGCCTCGTCGTAAATCCATCCACAAATCAAGCACATCCAAGTCTTGTTCACAGTTATTTCTTTCTGGTTAATGAGGTAAAACCCGCGAGAGCGGTGGCATAGAATGAAACAGATTCTATAGATGGCATATGAACACTCCTAACCCCCTGCCTGATGAAGGCCAATCTGAGGAAATGGCGCACCCTTGCGTGCTGTGTTTCAATGCCAACGACCCCAGCGGCGCTGGTGGATTAACCGCAGATATTTTGGCTATGTCGTCTGTGGGTGCGCATGTGTTGGCCATCTCCACGGGAAGTTATGTTCGCGATACCGCCGAGGTTTTTGACCATGTCGCGATGGACGATGAAACTGTCGATGAGCAAGCCCGAACCATCTTGGAGGACATTGCGGTTCAAGTGATCAAAATAGGTTTTTGTGGCTCGCCTGATGTTCTTTCCACAGTGGCTGAAATTTGCGCTGACTACGCCGATGTGCCGGTGGTTGCCTACATGCCCAGCCTGTCTTGGTGGCAAGATGAACCCATTGACTCTTACCAAGATGCTTTCATGGAACTGGTGTTGCCACAAACAACGGTATTGGTAGGAAACCACAGCACCTTATGGCGCTGGCTGCTTCCTGAATGGGGCAGTGACCGCAGTCCCAGCGCCAGAGATTTGGCCAAAGCTGCAGCTGACAAAGGTGTGCCTTACACGTTTGTCACGGGCATGCCCCAAACCGGCGGCCAACACATGGAAAACGCCTTGGCCACACCCTTGAATGTCATCGTGAGCGAAACCATTGAACGCTTTGATGCTGTTTTCACTGGTGCGGGCGACACCTTGAGTGCGGCTTTGGCCGGCTTGCTGGCCATGGGAGACGATTTGGAAGCCTCCGCTGCCGAGGCCCTTGGTTACCTTGACGGCAGCTTGGACGCCGGTTTTCGTCCAGGCATGGGTCTTGCCGTTGCCGACCGGCTGTTTTGGGCGCACAGCGTTGACGAAAGCAGCGGGTTTGAAGATGACGACGATGCTGCCGCGACTGCTGACGACTTTTCTTTGCCCGCTCACCAAACACGACATTGATTTTTATTCACTGACACCATGACCGATCTGAACCAAACCCTTTTCGACCGCGCACGCCTTGTCATCCCTGGCGGTGTCAATTCACCCGTTCGCGCCTTTCGCGCCGTGGGTGGCACACCGCGTTTTGTTAAACGCGCCCAAGGCGCTTATTTTTGGGATGCCAACGACAAGCGCTACATCGATTACATCGGCTCTTGGGGCCCGATGATCTTGGGCCACGGCCACCCCGCGGTGGTCGAAGCCGTGCAAAAAGCGGTGCTCGAAGGTTTCTCCTATGGCGCTCCC
>JBILIR010000017.1:0-10825 GCA_044368955.1 Limnohabitans sp. | reverse complement strand
CCTTTGAAGTGCCGCCGCAAGACCCGGGTGGATTTGACGGCGAGCCACTGCGTCCCTACAACGCCTCACCAGACGCGTTGCTGTTGGGCTACAAATCTTTTTTGCTGCACTTTGTGCCCGATGCGGCTAATAAAGTGGCGCGGGTGCATGTCGAGCCGCCATTGGCAGGGGTGCAGGTACAAGCCAGTGTGCCGCTCTCCAATGCCGAATGCAGTGATTACCGCAGCAGTTTGAAGGCCGATTTTCAAAACCCTTTGCGCATTGGTTTTGCGGGCGTCTATCCCTTGGCTTGTGCAGACAGAGTGTGGCCGGTGGCGTATGCCGACCCACCTCAGTTCGCGGCCCGCACGATTCACGGCATGTGGTTACAACTGGGTGGACAACTCAGCGGCACGGTGCGTGAGGGTGCGATGCCTGCCCACCTCAAGCCTTTGTGGTCGCACGAATCGCCCAGCTTGGCCGAGGTGGTGCGTGACATCAACAAGTTCAGCAACAACGTCATGGCCGATCAATTGTTTTTAACGCTGGGCTTGCAGCAGCGAGGTCTGGGCAATGCGGCCAACAGCAAAGCCGTTATCGACGGATGGTGGCGTGAGCGCTTCGGTCAAGAGCCACCTTTCATGGACAAAGGCTCGGGCTTGAGCCGTGAAGCGCGGATCTCGCCGCAAGCGTTGGCCGCACTGCTGCAATGGGTGTGGCTACAGCCCTTTATGCCTGAACTGATGGCCTCGTTGCCGCTCACCGGCGTGGACGGCACTTTGAAGCGGAGCAAAAGCGTGGCCTCAGCGCATTTGAAGACCGGCAGCTTGCGCGACGTAATGGGCGTGGCCGGCTATGTCGACGCAGCGCAAGGTCAGCGCTATGTGCTGGTTGCCATCGTCAACCATGCCAATGCCAACCAAGCACGTCCTGTCATGGATGCGCTGATCGACTGGACGGCGGGTAAATGAGCCTTTATGAGACTGCTTCGCCCTGCGGGCTCGCAGTGACGAGGGTGATGGCGTGACTAAGGGTACGGTATGACGAGGGAGATGGCGTGAACGAGGGTACTGTGTGACGAGGGTGATGGCGTGACTATGTCGTCATTGCGAGGCCCGCAGGGCCGCGGCAATCTGCTGGCCGTCTTTGCCGCGAGTTTGTGGGGCATCTCCGGCGCTTGTGCGCAGTATGTGTTCGAGCAAAAAGGCATACCTATCGATTGGTTGGTCACTGTGCGCTTGCTCATTGCCGGCATGTTGCTCGTGCTGTTGGCATGGTGGCAGCGGCCTTCGCAAGTGATGGCGATATGGAAAACCGCATACAGCGCAAGGCAGTTGCTGGCGTTTGGCGTGTTGGGCATGTTGGGCGTGCAATACACCTATTTCGCGGTGATCGAGCATTCCAATGCCGCTGTCGGTACCGTGCTGCAATACCTTGGGCCCACAGTGATTGCGGTGTATCTGGCAGCGGTCTATAGACGCTGGCCTTCACGCCGTGAACTGGTGGCTATCGTGCTGGCCATGCTGGGCACTGTGTTGTTGGTCACGCACGGCGAGATGGGTGTGTTGCAAATCAGCCCCGAGGCTTTGATGTGGGGCTTGTCCTCGGCACTGGCCTTGGCTTTTTACACCGTGCAACCTGTGGCTTTGCTCATGCGGAACGACTCGGCGGTGGTGGTGGGTTGGGGCATGTTGATTGGCGGCTTGGCCTTTGTCGGCTGGAGTCAGCCTTGGCACGTTTCCGTTATCTGGGACACAGGCACGTACCTGGCCGTGTTGTTCATCGTGGTGCTGGGAACCTTGGTGCCGTTTTATTGCTATTTGCTGGCGGTCAAAACCATTGGGCCACAGCGCACCAGTTTGCTTGCCTGCGCCGAGCCTTTGTCTGCGGCTTTGGTGTCGGTGTTGTGGTTGCAGGTCGCCTTTGGCTGGCTCGATGTAGTGGGCTCTTTGTGCATTGTCCTGACGATTTATATCTTGGCGCGGCCAAAACCATCAGAACAATTGGGGTCTGACCCCAATTAAATTGGCGAGCTCACCCAGTCGAGGCACGCTGCAATCTGTCGCGAACCCCGTCCCATGCTTCACCCGAGGGGGGCGTTTCCACCCAAACCTCTTGCACACCCAGCGCATCCATGACACGAAGTTGCGCGAACAATTCATGAGCGCATTGCGAGGCATCCGAAGGCATGGGGAAATGCTTCACACCGTCAGGCAAGGCTTGTGGTTCAGGGCTATAGACCGATGTGCGAGCCCATAGGGCAACGGGCAACTTGGCGTCATGCAAGTGCGCTCGCATCTGCTCGATCGTCATCAAGCGTACCCTCGCTCGCGGTGCATAGTGCGAGGCCAAGGTGCCAGGCGCTGCGGGTGCGTCTCTCGAGCCATCAGCATGAGGCGCAGTGATCAACTCAGCCGCGTTCAACACGCTAACGCCGCAAGCCGCTGACAGCTGCGACACGCTCAGCATGCCGGGGCGCAGCAGCACGGGAGACGCACGGCTGCAGTCGACGATGGTGGACTCGATGCCCACATCACATGCGCCACCGTCAAGCACCAACAGTTGAGGAAAGGCCTCACGCACATGCGCCGCGGTGGTGGGGCTGACACGGCCAAACAAATTGGCACTTGGGGCTGCGACACCTTTCACGCCCAAGTTGTGCGCCGCCTGCAACAGCGCAATGGCCATGGGGTGCGAGGGGCAGCGCAGAGCAATCGTGGCGTGACCACCCGCAGCGGTATCGGCGATACCTGCCAAGCGGGGCAAGATCAACGTCAGCGGCCCAGGCCAAAAAGACGCCATCAATGTATGCGCAAAAACCGGCACACTGCTGGCAAATACGGCGACTTGCGCGACGTCTGACACATGCACGATGAGCGGATGATCAGCGGGGCGACCCTTGGCGCTGAAGATGGCGGCGACTGCTTGAGGGTTCAATACGTCAGCCGCCAAGCCATACACAGTTTCTGTCGGCAAGCCAATCAACTCTCCCCGCGCCAAGGCTTGCGCAGCTTCTATCACCTCATCCGAATAAGCACTCACCACGCGGCAATGCCCAGCAAAGCCGCGGCCTGCAGGGCAAGCGCTTTCGCAGCGTTGGGCGTGGCAGCGGTGATGGTGAGGTGGCCCATCTTGCGACCCCTGCGGGCCTCGGTTTTGCCATACAGGTGCAAATGCACGCCTGGCAGCGCCAGCACCTGCGCCCAAGCTGGCTCGCTGGCTTGAGCGCCCTTGGCAAACCACAAGTCACCCAACAAATTGAGCATCACGCATGGGCTGTGTAAGCGCGGTGCAGTCAGCGGCAAACCCGCCATGCAACGCACTTGCAATTCGAACTGCGACACATCACAACTGTCGATGCTGTGGTGGCCGCTGTTGTGGGGGCGTGGCGCAATCTCGTTGACCACCAAGGGGCCCAGTGCATCGCGATCGGCACCGTCTTGCAGCACGAAAAACTCCACGCACAACACGCCCACATAGTTCAAGCCACGCGCCACCTCATAGGCAGCCTGCAAAGCTTGCTGTTCGGTGGCGGCGGGCATTGCGTGTTCAAACACTTCGGTCACCGCCAAGATGCCATCGCGGTGCAAATTCACTTGCAGCGGTAAATGCACCATCTGGCCATCAAAACCACGTGCCAGCACCACCGAACATTCGGCGGCCAAGGGAAGACGCTTTTCCAAAATACAAACGGTCGGGGTTGTCGAGGTTTGCAGTTGCTGCCAAGCCGCAGCCAGCTCGGCCAAAGTCGTTACCCGCACCTGCCCTTTGCCGTCATAGCCCAAGCGGGTGGTTTTCAAAATGCCTGGGAGCAGCTTGGTATTAACTTGTTGCACTTCTTCAAGGCTGTGCAACACCGCATGAGGTGCGACTGGCACGCCGCAGTTCACAAAATGTGCTTTTTCTCGGGCACGGTCTTGCGCCACGGACACCGGCTCGGCGCTGGGCGCACAAGGCAGGGTCACGCCGAGTTGTCGCAAAACCTCGGCGGGTACGTTTTCAAACTCGGTGGTGATGGCTTGGCACTGCGAGGTCAGACTCGCAAGGCCTGCAGGGTCGAGGTAGTCGGCACACACATGCACATGGCTGATCAAGCCGGCAGGGCTGTGCGGGTCGGGGTCGAGGACCGCGGTGCGATAGCCCATCGCTTGTGCGGCGTGGCTCCACATGCGGCCCAATTGACCGCCGCCCAAGACGCCCAGCGTGGCGCCAGGCAACAAGGGCTTCACGCGGCGGGAGGCACGGTCATGGCACGTGCAGCCTCGGTTTGTTGGGAGCGAAAAGCGTCCAAGGCGCTTTGCAAAGCGGGGTTGCCATGGGCCAGCATGGCCACCGCAAACAATGCTGCATTGGCCGCACCCGCCGCACCAATCGCAAAGGTGGCGACCGGTATGCCCTTGGGCATTTGCACAATGCTGTGTAACGAGTCCACGCCTTGCAAATGCTTGCTGGGAACCGGCACACCCAACACAGGCACCGTGGTTTTGGCGGCCAACATCCCAGGCAAGTGGGCTGCGCCGCCAGCGCCGGCGATGATGACGCGAAGTCCGCGGGCATGTGCGCTTTGGGCGTAAGCAAACATTTCGTCAGGCATGCGGTGGGCAGACACCACTTTGGCTTCAAACGCAACGCCAAAGTCGTGCAGGATCTGCGAGGCGTGTTGCATGGTGTCCCAGTCTGAGCTAGAGCCCATGACCATGCCGACAAGAATAGGGTTCATAAGGTGGCGACAGTGTGAACTGCGGGTAAGCTAGGCGGTTAAGAGAAAATAGATTTTATTCCCCTTGGAACCCGCCCCATGATCGATGTGACCGTTGCGAATTTTGAAGAGGAAGTCATCGTGGCTTCCACCCAAGTGCCTGTGTTGGTGGACTTTTGGGCGCCGTGGTGCGGCCCATGCAAGTCACTTGGCCCTGTATTGGAAAAACTCGAGGTCGACTACGGTGGCCGTTTCAAGCTGGTCAAAATCAATTCCGATGACGAGCAGCCGCTTTCTCAAGCCTTTGGCATTCGCAGCATCCCTACCTGCGTGTTGATGATAGGCGGCAAGCCAGCAGACGGCTTTATGGGCGCATTGCCCGAGGGCAAGGTGCGCGAGTTTTTAGACAAGCACCTGCCAAGCGAAGGTGAGTTGATCGCTGAAGAAGACTTAAGTGAAGCCGAGGCATTGTTGGCGCAAGGCGACACGGGCTCGGCTTTGGCGAAGTTGCAAGAGGCCTTGGCGATCAACCCCGCCAATGACGATGCGCGTTATGACTATGTGAAGTTGCTCATGGCCATGGGTGAGTTAGAGCAAGCCCAAGCCGCCTTGGCGCCTGCTTTGGCACAAATTCCTCTGCAACTGCGCTTTGAGGCCTTGAAGCACTGGGGCGAAGCGCTGCATTTCGCCAATACCGACGAGCGTGCGCACTGGACCTTGCAGCAGTTCGACGACGTGATCGCCCAAAACAAGCGCGACTTTGACACCCGCATGGCCAAAGCGCGGTTGCTGATGGCTGCCGCCGAGTGGACTGCCGCGATGGACGAACTGTTGGAAATCGTCATGCGCGACAAAGCTTGGGGTGAAGAAGCGGCACGCAAAAACATCGTGGCTATCTTGGAGTTGCTGACGCCACCTAAGGCCAAGGGAGATGCTCCCGTTCCCGGTAAATCAGCCGGCGGCATCGAACTGACCGGCAAAGCCGCTGCAAAAGAAGACCCCCAGGCCGAGTTGATCTCCAAGTACCGCCGCCGTCTGAGCATGGCTTTGAACTAGTTAATTTAGGATCTTTCATTGCGAAGGGCGTAGCCTTGGATCGCTTCGTTCCTCGCGATGACGGTGCATTGTCATCGCGAGAAGCTGTCATTGCGAGAAGCGCAGCGACGAAGCAAACTGATGAAGCAAACCCAGGAGACAAACATGAAGCGCCAATGGATCACCTCTGGCTCAACTTTTGAAGCGCAAATAGGCTACTCACGCGCTGTGGTGGCCGGCGACTGGGTGTTTGTGTCGGGCACCACCGGCTTTGACTACGCCAACATGACCATTTCCGATGATGTGGTGGAGCAGGTCGAGCAGTGTTTGCAAAACATTGCAACTGCTTTGGCACAAGCTGGCTGCACTTTGGACGATGTGGTGCGTGTTAACTATGTGCTGCCCAATGGCGACGACTTTGAACCTTGTTGGCCGGTGCTGCGCCACCACTTTGGCAAAGCCAAACCGGCGGCCATGGTGATCACCGCTGGCTTGTTGGACCCACGTATGAAGATTGAAATAGGAGTGACGGCATGTAAGGCCCTTTAGATTGCTTCAGGGCTTCGCCCTTCGCAATGACAATTCACCGTCATCGTAAGGACAATGTATCGTCATCGCGAGGAACGAAGCGATCCAGGTAGCCCCATCCCCAATGACAATGCGCCATCATCGCGAGGAACGAAGCGATCCAAGCCCTAGCCCTTTAGATTGCTTCAGGCCTTCGGCCTTCGCAATGACGAAATCAGTCGCGCAACCGTGCCCAAGCCTCTTGGTATTTGTCCGCCGTGAGCGAAATCACCTCCGATGGCAACACCGGCGCTGGCGCGGTTTTGTTCCACGCCGCGCCGTTCATCTGCGCGGTTTCCAGCCAGTCGCGCAAATACTGTTTATCAAAGCTCGGTGGGTTGGCGCCTTCGCGGTAAGCGTCGGCCGGCCAGTAGCGGGACGAGTCGGGCGTTAACACCTCGTCCATCAGCACCAAGGTGCCTTCGGGGCTTAAGCCAAACTCAAACTTGGTGTCGGCAATGATGATGCCTTTGGCCGCGGCGATGTCATACGCGGTTTCGTACAGCGCGATGCTGATGTGGCGGATGCGCTCTGCCAAATCTGCGCCAATCATGGCCACGGTTTGCTCGAAGCTGATGTTCTCGTCGTGTTCGCCCACCTCGGCCTTGGCGGCGGGGGTGAAGATGGGCTCGGGCAAACGCGAGGCATTCTTCAAACCCGCAGGCAGGGGCACACCGCACACCGATTGGCTCTCTTGGTATTCCTTCCAACCGCTGCCGGCCAAATAGCCGCGCACCACCGCTTCGACGGGGATGGGTTTCAAGCGGCGAACCAGCATCGAGCGTTGTGCCACAAACGGTTTTTCAGCATCGCTCACCACGCTCTCCGGCGCGTCACCCGTCAAGTGGTTGGGGCAAATGTGGCCCAGCTTGTCAAACCAAAACAGCGCCATTTGCGTGAGCAGAGCGCCCTTGCCAGGGATGGGCTCGCCCATCACCACGTCAAACGCGCTGATGCGGTCGGAGGCCACCATCAAGATGCGGTCGTCGCCCACGGCGTAGTTGTCGCGCACCTTGCCCCGCGCCAGCAGCGGGAGGGAGCCAAGGGTGTGGGTGTGCAAGGTGGGGTTCAATGCACCACCTGCGCCAGCAAACCCTGTTGGTACTTGGCGGCCATCATTTGCAAAGGGGTGTTTTTAATCTTGGCGCCTTGGCCTTCGCAGCCAAACTCGATGTAGCGCTGTTTGCAAATCAGTTTGGCGGCTTCGCGGGCAGGTTTCAGCCACTCACGGGCATCAAATTTGTCGGGGTTTTCGGCCAAAAATTTGCGCACTGCTGCGGTCATCGCCAAGCGGATGTCGGTGTCGATATTGATTTTGCGCACACCAAACTGAATGGCCTTTTGAATTTCAGCGACGGGCACGCCAAAGGTTTGCTTCATCTTGCCGCCAAATTGGTTGATCGTGGCCAGCAGGTCTTGTGGAACGCTGCTCGAGCCGTGCATCACCAAGTGGGTGTTGGGAATACGTTGGTGTATGGCTTTGATGCGGTCGATCGCCAGAATGTCACCCGTGGGTTCGCGGGTGAATTTGTAAGCACCGTGGCTGGTGCCGATGGCAATTGCCAAGGCGTCAAGCTGAGTGGCCAGCACAAACTGCGCAGCTTCTTCGGGGTCAGTGAGCAACTGGTCTCGTGTCATGGTGGCGTCGGTGCCGTGGCCATCTTCTTTGTCGCCCTTCATGGTCTCCAGCGACCCCAAGCAACCCAGTTCGCCCTCAACAGTGACGCCCAATTTGTGCGCCATGTCCACCACTTCGCGGGTGACTTTCGCGTTGTAGTCAAAGCTGGCAATGGTTTTGCCGTCGGCCTCTAAGCTGCCGTCCATCATCACCGAACTGAAACCCAAATCGATGGCACCTTGGCACACCGCTGGGCTTTGGCCATGGTCTTGGTGCATCACCAAAGGCACATGCGGATAAGCCTCCACCGCTGCTTGAATCAGGTGCTTGATGAAGGACTCACCGGCATATTTACGCGCTCCAGCACTGGCTTGCAAGATGACGGGCGCACCCACCTCATCGGCTGCCGACATCACGGCTTGAACCTGCTCTAGGTTGTTCACATTGAAAGCGGGGATACCGTATTGGTGTTCTGCCGCATGGTCGAGCAGTTCGCGCATAGAAACCAAGGCCATGGCCGTTCCTTATCAAGACAAAAAGAAGATTTTAAAAGTACCGCCCATCGGCAGAACAGGCTTTAAGCAACGCGGCAAATTTTCAGCATATTGGTACCACCTGGTGAACCCATGGGTTCGCCGCAGGTGATGGCGTAGACATCGCCTGAGTCCACAATGCCGCGCTCTTTCAAGTGCACCTCGGCTTGTGCCAAAGCGGTGTCGCGGTCGGTGCTGGTGTCCATCAACAAAGCCCGCACATTGCGGTAAAGCGCCATGCGCCTTTGGGTGGTGACTTTGGTGGTCAAAGCGTAAATGGGGATACGGATGTGGTGTCGGCTCATCCACAGCGGCGTGGAGCCCGATTCGGTCAGCGCCACAATCGCTTTGGCACCCAAATGGTGGGCAGTGAACAGCGCCCCCATGGCAATGGTCTGGTCGATGAACTCAAAGGTTTTGCCAGTGAAGTCGTTGTCGAGAACAGTGACTTCCGCCTCTTCGGCAGCCAAGCAAATTTGCGCCATTTGCAGCACCGTTTCAAGTGGGTATTTGCCCACCGCAGTTTCGGCACTCAGCATGACGGCATCGGTGCCATCGAGCACCGCATTGGCCACATCGCTCACCTCGGCGCGGGTGGGCACCGGGTTGGTGATCATGCTCTCCATCATTTGCGTGGCCGTGATGGCGACTTTGTCCATTTCCCGCGCCATTTTGATCATGCGTTTTTGCAGCGCTGGCACGGCGGCATTGCCGACCTCGACAGCCAAATCGCCACGAGCGACCATGATGCCGTCGCTGGCGGCCAAAATTTCTTCCAAATGCGGAATAGCTTCAAAGCGCTCGATCTTGGCAATCAAACCAGGCTTGTGCTTGAAAGGCTCGGCAGCCACATTGCACAGCTGCCGCGCCATTTCCATGTCGGTGGCACTTTTGGGGAAACTCACCGCCACATAGTCGGCTTGAAAGGCCATGGCGGTTTTGATGTCTTCCATGTCCTTGGCGGTGAGGGCTGGCGCGGTCAAGCCGCCGCCTTGTTTGTTGATGCCTTTGTTGTTGGACAACTCGCCGCCCATCTTCACCGTGGTGTGCACTTGCTCGCCCTTGACCGAGTCAACGGTCAGCACAATCAAGCCATCATTGAGCAGCAGCAAATCGCCGGCTTTCACATCGCGTGGCAACTCTTTGTAGTCCAGTCCCACACCCTTCAAGTCACCAAGCTCGGTACGTGAGGCATCCAGGACAAACTTGGCACCCGACTCCAACATCACCTTGCCTTGGGCGAACTTGCCCACGCGAATCTTGGGGCCTTGCAGGTCGGCCATGATGGCCACCACCCTGCCTGCTCGCTGTGCAGCCTCGCGCACCAGTGTGGCACGGTCAATATGGTCTTGGGCCACGCCGTGGCTGAAGTTCAAGCGCACCACATTCACGCCAGCTCGGATCATGTTTTCAAGCAAGACGGGGTCACTCGAGGCGGGGCCGAGGGTGGCGACGATTTTGGTGGCGTGTTTGGGCATAAAGGGTCTCGTTTAGGTGGCCTTCATATTCTCCCACGAGGCTTAGCGGCGCGTACAAAAATCGAAAGCCTGACACACACTGCGCCTTCAAACCCCGCTCTACATTGAGGCCATGAACAATTCCTCTCCAACACCTTATTCCCTGCTGGACGGTCTGGCACCAGACTATTTGCGCACCTTGGCACTGCAAGGGCAGGTGCGGCACTACCGAAAAAATACCTTGCTCATCCAAGAGGGGGATGTGGGCGCACAGCTTTATGTGGTGCTACATGGCAACTTACGCGAATTCGCCATCTCCCAAGACAGCAAGCCGCGTGAAATCACCTTGGCCATGGCCGGCCGCGGCGATGTGCTGGGTTTGCTGGCCTTGGAGGGGGGCAGCATTGCTCAAGCGTCATCACCTTGGGACCTGCGGTCTGTGCCGTGGTCAGTGCAGAAAGTGTGCGGGTGTTGCTGCAGCACGACCCCCATATGGCCATGGCTTTGCTGCAACGGGCTTTGCAGCGCTTGCGTTTGGCCACCCAAACCACCTGTTTGGCCTTGTTTTCTGACGCTTACAGCCGCCTGAGCGCCTTGTTGCAACGCCAGCAAATGCCTGCGCAAACGATGGCCTTGGCGTCTGCTCCCATGACACACGCCCAAATGGCGCAACACATTGGCTGCAGCCGCGAAATGGTCAGCCGCATCATGAAAGAACTGGTCCAAGGGGGTTATGTGGTGCGCGAACCCGACAAACAATACAGGGTTTGCCGGCGTTTGCCCATGCGTTGGTAGGGGTAAGGTGCCAAACAGGCTCAGTCGTTACAATCCAAAGGATATGAATACCCAAGAACAACCTATTCCTCTCAATGAGCCCATGCCCCACCGCAAAGTGATTCGCGAGTGGCTGATTCCCTTGTCCAACCGCGTTACCCTT
>JBILIR010000298.1:0-2868 GCA_044368955.1 Limnohabitans sp. | reverse complement strand
ATCGACCAGGGCCGCATCAAAGACCCTGCCAGCGAAGTTGCGGCCTGGGTCAACACCCAGTCCAAGCTCACCAAGGTCACGGCCGAGGCTTTCAACACCATTGAAATCAACCCCAAAACCATCGACTATCAATATTCAGTGGGCAAAGATCGGTTTGAAAAGCAATTGGAAATCAATGGTGTGGCCATCCCGTTTTCGCCAAGCGTAGACGGTTTGGTGCTGGCCATCCGCGCTAAGTCGGCCACCACGGGTGTGACCGCTGGCCTTGATGACCGCGGCCAACTGGTGCTCAGCAATTTGCCACCTTACCCAGGGCGTTCCATCCAAATTGGTCCTGCCGTGTCGACCAAAGTGCCTAACGTACTGGGCATTGAGCCTGGCGAATTTGCCGGTAAATTGCGATTGTCACGTGCCTTGCCCGACCAACCTGTGGACGATGCTGGCAAGCCCATTACCTTGACCGATGCGGTGCTCAAGCAAGCCCGCGAGTCCGACATCCGCATCACTTTTGGCGAGGGTGGTAAACCCTCCAACCTGGCCAGCCTGGGTTTGCGCACCGGTGCCTACATTGAAGGCCAAGTTCCCGATGACCTGTTGGTGTTTGTCACCGGCACTGGTAGCAGCGCCACGGTATCTGCCAGTTGGGATCCCAACTCCAAGCCTTCAGATCCGCAAGTGCAATTGCGCCAACAAAAACTGGACGTCAAGTTCACTGCCCCGGACCGCTATGTGGTGATCGACAAAGCCAGCGGCACCGAGCTGGCCAACCGCAGCTATGACGCCAGCGTGCTCGAACCCGTGGTGAATTACCAGGGCATTGATTTGCGCTTCACTTTTGCCCCCAATGTGGGCGACAGCTTCACCATCGATGGCAATGAAGACGGCGTGGGCAACAACCAAAACATGATTGCCATGAGCGATCTGGCCAAGAAAAAAATTGCCGGTGGTAAAACCCTGGCCAACAACTACATTGATCAGGTCAATGACGTGGGCAACCTGGCCCAACAAGCCAAGATCACCCAGCAGGCCCTGACCGTGGTCAAAGACCAGGCCGTGCAGTCGCGCGACAAAATTTCAGGCGTCAATTTGGACGACGAGGCCGCCGAACTGATCCGTTTCCAACAGGCTTACCAAGCCTCGGCCAAGGCATTGCAAGTGTCCAGCCAGTTGTTTGACTCCATTTTGCAAGTGCGCTGACCACCAGGAATAAGCCATGAAAGTTTCCACCAGCCTCTTTTTTGAACGCGCCAGCGCCCAGCTGGGCAATGTGCAAGGCAGCTTGGCCAAAACCCAAGAACAACTCTCCACGGGCAAGCAAATCACCAAGCCCAGCGACGAGCCCGACAAGGCCTCGACCGTGACGCGCTTGGAATCTGAAATGGCGCGCCAAAAAAGCTATCAAGACACCTTGACCACCATGAACACCCGGCTCAGCAGCCAGGAATCGGCCTTGCGCAATGTCAGCGATGTGCTGATTCGCATCAAAGAGCTCACTGTGCAAGCGGCCAACGACACCATCAGCGGGCCCGACCGCAAGGCCATCGCGGTCGAAATCAATGGGCTGCGCGATCAATTGCTCAGCCAAGCCAATGCCCAGGACACCAACGGCAACTTTTTGTTTGCTGGCAGCCGCAGCACCCAGACCCCTTATGCCCTCGATGCCAATGGCCACATCACCTACCAAGGTGACCAAAGCCGCATGAAAGTCCCCGTGGGCGACAACCGGCGCATGAGCGCCAACACCCCTGGCTCAGACGTTTTTGTGCGTGTCGTGCGCGACGACGGCAAAGGCAAACAAGTGGGAGTCAACTTCTTTCAAGCCTTGAGCGACTTGGCCGACGCCATCTCCAACGGACTGCCCAAAGACATGCAACGCGGCTTGGGCGAAATCGACGTCTTGCAGCAAGGCATCAGCGACGCCACGGCCCAAATTGGATCTGATATGTCGGTGATCGACATGCAAAACAGTGTGCTCGATGAAACCACCTTGCGCCTCAAATCCACACTGTCAGACGTGCAAGACCTGGACTACACCGAGGCCATCACCCGCATGAACAAAGACCAATTGGCCTTGGAAGCGGCGCAAAGCAGCTTTGCCAAGATAGCCAAATTAACGCTATTCAACTACATCAACTGATCATTCAAGTTTTTGTTCTTTAATCCGATCAAATCGACGAGCCCTTTTTTCTAAACATGGCAACTGCCGCGATCAGTTCCAACAGCACCTCTGCCGTTCCAACGACGGCGGCGCAATTGGCTGCGGCGAACAAAGCAAATGCACAGAAGATCATTACCTCTTTGAGTGCAGGTTCAGGTGTAGACGTAGCCTCATTGGCTCAAAACCTTGTGGATGCTGAAAAAGCACCCCAAGAAAACGCGATAAACGCCAAGATTGCCAAAAATGACAGCAAGGTCAGTGGTTTATCCGCGGTAATGTTCATGATGTCTGAGCTCAAAGCAGCTTTGACTGCCGTCAAAGATCGGGATAATTTCAACAGTTTGTCGATTGCCAACACAAACCCCAATGTGGTGAGTGTCACAGCCACCGCATCGGCTGCGGTGGGTGAACACCAAATTGTGGTCAATGCCATTTCGCAAGCTCAGCGCAGTGTCAGCACCTCATCTGCCTTGGCTACCACTCCTTTAAATGGTGGCAATAGCTTTGCGCTCACTTTGACCGCGAACAACACCGCCAGTTTGGGGACCACGCGGTCCTATGGCACCTACAACGCGTCCATCAATACTCCAGCATTTGGCAGCCCGCCATCGGTCAACGACTTTAAAAACTTCACTGTTGAAATCGATGGCAAAACCTTCAGCCTGACACCCGCACCGGCCTCGGCCACTTTGACGGACTTGGCGAACGAT
>JBILIR010000297.1:0-2869 GCA_044368955.1 Limnohabitans sp. | reverse complement strand
ATGCTGGTTTGAGCGACATCGCCTTGTTCTACATCGGCGGCATCATCAAGCACGCCCGTGCCTTGAACGCCATCACCAACCCCACCACCAACAGCTACAAGCGTTTGGTGCCTGGCTTTGAAGCCCCTGTGAAACTGGCTTACTCCAGCCGCAACCGCTCTGCCTCTATCCGCATTCCCCATGTGGCTTCAGACAAAGCGCGTCGCATCGAAGCACGTTTCCCCGATCCCATGGCCAACCCTTACCTGTGCTTCACTGCACTGATGATGGCGGGCTTGGACGGTATCGAAAACAAAATGCACCCCGGCGAAGCAGCCACCAAAGACCTGTACCACTTGCCACCCGAGGAGGACGCATTGGTTCCTACCGTGTGCCACAGCTTGGACCAAGCGTTGGAGTATTTGGACAAGGGCCGTTCGTTCTTGACCAAAGGCGGCGTGTTCACAGACAGCATGATCGATGCTTACATCGAACTCAAAAGGCAAGAAGTCACACGCTTCCGTATGGCCACCCATCCGGTGGAATTCGACATGTACTACTCACTCTGAGCCGTACAGGTCGATCGCAAACCAAAGGACGGCCCAGCGCCGTCCTTTTTTTTGGGTGTGGGTGCACAGTTGGCATGACAGCAGTCGGCATTTAGAAGGACACTGGCAGGTATGAAACTTTGGGTTTGTTTAGGAGGCTTGGTTTTTTGTCTTCGTGGCTCGTTTGCCATGGGCAATGAAGCGTCTGTGCCCGTGTGGCGCTGTGGCAACCTCTATACCAACAACCCCCAGCCAGGCCAATCTTGTGAATCGGTCACCATCAGCACCTTGGAAGAAACCCAAGTGCCTCAGCCTTCCAAACCCGCGTCTGCTTCTGCTGTGGCGCCTGCAAGCCCAGCACCTGCTGGCAAGCCACCCGCACCACGCGTCGACGCGGTGGCCCAGCGCGAGCGCGACGACCAAGCCAAAGCCATTTTGAACAACGAATTAAAGCGCCTGAGCGAGCGTTGCCAAGTCGCCACTGATACTCAGACTGTGCAAAGGTGTGCTGCTGACCAAGCCGCCTTGAAGCGCGAATTGTCCCGATTACCCTGAGCAAGACCATGCCGCTTGAACGCTTCGCTGCCCTCGACTTGCTAGCCACCTTGGTGCTGGTGGTACAGGCTGACGACCGCGTGTTGTTTGCCAATGCCTCGTTTGAAGATGTGATGGGTTTGTCCAGGCGCAGCCTGCACGGCGTAGATGCCACCGAGTTGTTTGTCGATGCTCAGGCTATGCGTCAAGCCATTGCAGGTGCCAGACGCCACGATTTTTCAGCCCTGCGCTTTGACGACCAACTCAAACGCCAAGGTGCCGAGCCTTATGCGGTGCATGTGGTGGTGGCAACCACTGAAAGTGCTGACGAGGTGGTGGTGGAATTGCTGCCCCAAGAAACCCAGACCCGCCAAGACCGTGAAGAGCGGCAAATGGAGCAGGCCCAAGCCAACAAAGAGCTGATCCGCAACTTAGCCCACGAAATCAAAAACCCCTTGGGCGGCATCCGTGGGGCGGCCCAGTTGCTGCAACTGGAGTTGGATTCGCGTGACTTGACCGAGTACACCCAAGTGATTGTGCGAGAGGCTGACCGCTTGCAAACCTTGGTAGACCGCTTGCTCGCCCCGCATCGCCGCCCCCAAGTGGTGGGCAACGTCAATATCCACGAGGTGTGCGAGCGGGTTCGCACCCTGATCTTGGCCGAATTTCCCAAGGGTTTGCAGGTGCGCCGTGACTACGACACCTCGCTGCCCGAGTTCCGAGGTGACGTGGAACAGCTGATTCAAGCGGTGCTCAATATCGCCCACAACGCGGCCTTGGCATTGAAAGACCGTATCGCCATGGGCGACGCGCAAATCATTTTGGCCACGCGCATCGCTCGCCAAGTGACTTTCGTGAAAAAACGCTTCCGCCTGGCACTGGAATTGCATGTCACCGACAACGGCCCAGGCATCCCTGAAGACATTCGGGAGCGGCTGTTTCACCCCTTGGTCTCGGGGCGCGATGGCGGTTCGGGTTTGGGTTTGAATTTGGCGCAATCCTTTGTGCAACAACACCAAGGGTTGATTGAATGTGAAAGTCAGCCAGGGCGTACGGATTTCAAAATTTTGATTCCGTTGCCTTGATAAGAGTAAAGCGCATGAGCGCATGAGACAAGGTGAAGTACCGCGATGAAACCTATTTGGATTGTTGACGACGACCAGTCCATCCGCTTCGTGCTCGAAAAAGCCTTGATGCGTGAAGACCTGCCCACCCGCAGCTTCACCCATCCGCGTGAGGTGTTGCAAGCGCTGGATGTGGTCACGCCCGAAGAATCCCCCCAAGTGCTGGTGAGCGACATCCGCATGCCCGGTGGTTCGGGCTTGGATTTACTCTCCCAAGTGAAAGCACGGATGCCTGGCTTGCCCGTCATCATCATGACGGCGTATTCCGATTTGGACAGTGCGGTGTCCGCCTTCCAAGGCGGTGCGTTTGAGTACCTTCCCAAACCGTTTGACCTGACCAAAGCCATTGAGTTGATTCGCCGTGCAGTGGAAGAAAGTCAGCGCGAACAAACCAGCGCCACCAATGTGGACAGCACGCCTGAAATGCTGGGCCAAGCGCCTGCCATGCAAGATGTGTTTCGCGCCATCGGCCGACTCAGCCAAAGCAATGTCACCGTGATGATCACCGGCGAATCGGGTTCGGGCAAAGAGTTAGTAGCCCGTGCTTTGCACAAACACTCGCAACGTGCCGATGGCCCGTTTGTAGCCATCAATACCGCTGCGATTCCCAAAGATTTGCTGGAAAGCGAACTCTTTGGTCACGAGCGTGGTGCGTTTACAGGTGCACAAGCCATGCGCCGTGGG
>JBILIR010000016.1:0-10879 GCA_044368955.1 Limnohabitans sp. | reverse complement strand
TGTTGGGTCGCCAAACGCACAACGCCGTGGTGGCAGGTGTGGTCGTGGCCATCATTTTGCTGTTTGTCGGTTTGGGCTGGCGCATGGCCTGGTTGGCACGAGGAAAAGCCCACAGGCCATCTCGCTCTTAGGCGCAGTGAGAGAATCCATAGCCTTGTTTGCATCGCTATTCCATGAAGTCCCGCACCCCCGTCATCGTCTCAAGCGTCGTGTTGTTTCACGTGGCTGCGCTGTGGGCATTGCATACGGGTTTGTTGCAAAGGGTGGTGGAAGTGGTGGTGCCGGTCATGGCCATCAGCCAAGCAGAGCCTCCACCTGCGCCACCGCCGCCCAAACCACCCGAGCCGGTGAAGCCACCAGAGTCACCCAAGACCCCGCCGCCGCCCAAACCGGTGCAACCCGTCTTGACGCCGCCGACCACGCCTCAGCCACCAGCCCCCGCCACGCCCGAACCACCGGCTGTGTTGGCTGCGCCCACAGCAGCGCCCACCGCGCCGGCGGTGCCTGCGGCCGCACCAGCACCCCCTGCGCCCCCGACTCCTCCCAGCCCACCGCCAGCAGCACCCGCCCCGCCACCTCCTGCGAAAGTGGAGCTGCCGACCTCCAAAGCCGATTACCTGCACAATCCGCCGCCAGACTATCCGCGCATGAGCAAGCGCTTGGGTGAGCAGGGTCGGGTGGTGGTGAAAGTGCTGATCGGCGAAGATGGCCGTCCTCAAAAGGTGGAGCTTTTCACCTCCAGCGGGTTCGAGCGTTTAGACAAGTCAGCAATGGAGGCGGCCATGCGCTGGCGCTATGTGCCAGGCAAGCGAGGCGGTGTGGCAGAGGCCATGTGGTACCAAGTACCGATTCAATTCACTTTGGAATAAAGAGCAGACATGAACAACGAATTTGGACTCATCAATTTATGGACCGAGGGCGACGCCGTCACCCGTTTCGTGGCGATTTTGCTGCTGGCCATGTCCTTGGCGTCTTGGGTGGTCATCATCTTGAAGTCGCTTAATTTCTTGAGCGCCCAAAAGCAAGCAGGGCGCATCGAAGCGTTTTGGCACAGCCCGAATGTAGCGAGTGGCTTACAGGCTTTGGGGAATGAGGAGAACAACCCCTTCAGGGCGCTGGCCATGCGCGGTGAAGAAGCTTTGGCGCATTTGAATGCCAGCACCTCGAAGCCAGAGTTGCGACAAGAACTCGACAAAAGCGATTGGGTCACACGCAGCTTGCAAAACACCATCGACGATGCCACCGCCGAGTTGCAGTCTGGCATGGCTATTTTGGCGTCGGTGGGTTCGACCTCGCCGTTTGTGGGCTTGTTCGGCACGGTCTGGGGCATCTACCACGCGCTCATGCAAATTGGCATGGCCGGACAAGCCACCATCGACAAAGTGGCGGGCCCCATTGGCGAGGCGCTGATCATGACGGCGCTGGGTTTGGCAGTGGCCATTCCGGCGGTGCTGGGCTACAACGCCTTGGTGCGAGCCAACAAAGCCATCATCACCCGCATGAACCGATTTGCCCATGACTTGCATGCGCTTTTGATGACGGGTTCACGTGTGAAAGCCAAGGGGTAGGCCATGGCATTCGGCACCCAAGACGACAGCGACGAGGTGATGAACGAAATCAATATGACGCCCTTGGTGGACATCATGTTGGTGCTGCTCATCATCTTCATCATCACCATTCCGGTGATGAAGCACGCGGTGAACATCGAGCTACCCCGCGCAAGCAACCAAGCGCAAGACACCAAGCCGCAAACCATCCGTTTGACGGTGGACGCTGAGGGCCAGTATTTCTGGAACGATGCTGCAGTGGACGACGCTAAATTACAAACCCTGTTGCAAGAAGCGGCGCAAAAGAAACCGCAGTCGCCCCTGCACATCCGTGGCGACCGCGCCGTGCGCTATGAACGTGTGGCGCAAGCCATGGCCGCAGCCCAGCGTGCAGGCATGACGCAAATTGGCTTTATCACTGAACGAACCTCACCTTAAAGGAAACACCATGTTGAAAAAACTCTTCTCTGCTTTTTTGATGTTGCTTGCAGTGACTGCCCATGCCCAAGTAGAGGTGGGCGACGCCTGGGTCCGCGCCACCGGTCAAGGCCAAAAAGCTACCGGCGTTTTCATGAACTTGACGGCCAAAAAAGCCACCCGTTTGGTGGGCGTGAAAACCGCGCTCACCCCCACGGCCGAGGTGCATGAAATGAAAATGGACAAAGACGTCATGAAGATGCAAGCCGTCAAGGCACTGGATTTGCCCGCAGGCAAAACCGTGGCCTTAAAACCTGGCAGCTACCATGTGATGTTGATGGATTTGAACAAGCCGCTCGATGAAGGCAGCCAAGTGGTGCTGACCTTGTTGTTCGAGGATGCTGCGGGTGTTAAAACCCAGCAAGAAGTTCAGGCCGTGGCCAAAAAAATGGCCATGGGCGGCAAAGAAAAACCTCAGCACGGCGAACATAAACACTGAAAAGGAAAAACCATGGCCAGCGCATCCCCGTTCAACTTCGAATCCATCATGCCTGGCTTTGATTTCTTAAAGCAGTTTGCTGCAGCTGGTGGTGTTACCGGTATGCCCCAAGCCGCGCAATGGGTCACGCCCACCTTGGACCCCAAAGAGCTGGAAAAGCGCATCCAAGAGTTGAAGTCGGTGCAGTTTTGGTTAGACCAAAACGCCAAGGCTTTAAGCGCCACCATTCAGGCGCTGGAAGTGCAACGCATGACCTTGGAAACCTTACAAGGCATGAACGTTGGCATGGCCGATGTGGCGTCG
Organism: Limnohabitans sp.; assembly: GCA_044368955.1. Taxonomy (GTDB): domain Bacteria; phylum Pseudomonadota; class Gammaproteobacteria; order Burkholderiales; family Burkholderiaceae_C; genus Limnohabitans. The sequence continues at coordinate 8,113 of JBILIR010000016.1, read as the reverse complement.
GCCATGACAGGCAAGGCCAAGGCTGCACAGCCCGTGGTTGACCCCATGCAATGGTGGGGCGCTGTCAGCCAGCAGTTTCAAAGCATTGCCGCCAAGACCATGCAAGAGATGCAGCAGCACAGCGCAACCAGCGCAAGCGCAAAACCTGCAGCGACGAAATCTGCCAGTACAAAGCCGGCTGCGGCCAAACCTCGATCAGCCGCGAAGAAAAGCGGGCCAGCCAAGGCGGGTAAAACCCCGCAACGATCGTCGAAAGCTTAATAGCTGCAGTAAACCTTGGCGGTGTAGGGTGTGTAAATGCTCCGAGTGAAGGTGTTGAGCAAAATGTTCACGCCGCTTTGCACCCGCTCGACTTTGGCCACCCGGTGGGCACCACCACACACCTCAGCTGCATTGACGGTTTGGGTTTGATTCAAGCCCGAGACAAAAAAGTTTTGCATTTCGTTCAGCCTTGGCTCTGAGGCACCCTGTCGCAACACCACGCTTTGGGTGGAGCAGGCGCTCAGGGCTAAACACAGCAGCATGGCAGGAAAAAATCGACGCATGGATAGGGTCCTTTAAGGGGTGCAGGTAATGGCGATGTTGCGGGGAGCGTAAATACCCAAGGTTAGGATCGTCAAAGCGATATTGCCTGCGGTTAGTTGGGTTTCAACACGGGCGACTTTGCTGGCATCCCCGCAAGCTTGGGCGCCATTGACTTGCACTTCTTGACCAATGCCGCCTACCCAAAAGGTTTGGTTCTCATTGAAAGAGGCGCTTGCCCCTTGGGTGTTGGCAATGTCAAACTGCTGTGTGGCGCAAGCGCTTAGCAACAAAATCAAGACCAGTGGTGCAGCGAAATGTTTAGACATGTATAACTCCTAAGTATTATTTAAAATATTCTATGCATATTTATTCATTATTTAGTAGTAATTTGCAAAAAAGATGGTGATTTGTTGAAGAAAGCTTACACAGCGGGTTTGTTAGAGTGGGCTTAACAATGAAACTCTTTGCAACCATGGCCATCCTCCTACTCACTTTGTCGCTTTGGTTGGCTTGGACACCAGACCTGCCGCGTAAGCAATTGCTACAAAGCTACGCAAAGGCAGGTACAGCGAGGCTTGTCGTGGGAGTTCAGCCTTACTTCATTCAAGATACCGGCCCCAGAGAAGCCCCCACCATTGTTTTGTTGCATGGCTTTGGTGCCAGCTTGCAAACCTGGGACCCTTGGGCTTCTGAGTTAGAAAAGCAGTGGCGGGTGGTGCGCATCGATGTGCCAGCGTTTGGTTTAACCGGACCCGCCGTCAACCAAGACTATTCCGATGAAGCGGATGTGGTGCGCTTGCTGGCATTGTTCGACCAACTGGATTTGCAGCAAGCCATTGTGGGTGGGCACTCCATGGGCGGGCGCATCGCGTGGAACTTTGCTGCAGCCCACCCCGAGCGGGTCAGCCACTTGGTGTTGGTCTCACCCGATGGTTTTCCAGACCCAAGCTCGACTTCGGAGCAGACTTACAAAGTCTCGCCTTGGCTGGGTTTGATGAAGTACAGCTTGCCCGCTTGGGCTTTGAAAATGGGCGTGGCCCCTGCTTATGGCGATGAGAGATTGCTCACCGCTGACACCATGCGCCGCTACCAAGAAATGATGCGAGCGCCTGGGGTGCGTGCGGCCTTGATCGATCGTATGCGCCAAACCCGCAACAGCGACCCTGTGCCCCGACTGCAGAGCTTGAAGATGCCGGTGCTGCTGGTGTGGGGCGACAAAGACGCCTTCATCCCCATCAGCAATGCGCAGGATTACCTCAAGGCCATTCCCCATGCCACGCTGGCGGCCATCCCCTTTGCTGGTCATGTTGTGCATGAAGAAGCGCCGCTGCCGTCAGTGCAAGCGGTGAAGGAATTTTTACGATGAAACGCTATATCGCTGATAAATAATGTTGCTCTTGGTCTTTGAGTCCTTCTTGTCAAAGCAAGCCTCTGGTCATTGCGAACGAAGTGAAGCAATCTTCTCATTTTTTACAAAATGCTTGTTCTTTGCTCAGCTAACTACATAAAAATCTATCAAACTTCCTTGTAATTGAAGAGTTTCATTCCAGTATTTGCAAGGATAAATCAGTTCAGCCTGATGGAGAAAACTGATGGCTAAGAAATTTTCTTAACTGCGGGCAGCCATGCCCCCTGCGGCACGCCAATTAAAATCGGATGAAGTATCTACAATGTATCTACACTTGGAGACGCCACATGGAAACAGTGATCCGCAAATGGGGTAATAGCCCCGCCCTCAGACTCAGTGCCGCCACGATGAAGTTGGCCAACTTTGATTTGGAACAACGTGTGACCATCAAAGCGGGAAAAGGGCGCATCATCATCGAGCCGTGCGACAAGGTGGAGTACAAACTTGATGACTTGGTGGCACGGATGAATGCCAAAAATCGTCATGATGAGGTGTCATTTGGTGCGCCTGTGGGTCAAGAGGCGCTTTGATGGCCACCCGCCGCGCTTATGTGCCAGATGCGGGTGACATCGTATGGCTGCAATTTGACCCACAAGCGGGCCACGAACAAGCAGGACATCGGCCCGCATTGGTATTGAGCCCCGCCATTTACAACAGCAAAGCCCAGTTGATGGTGTGCTGCCCCTTGTCGACCAAGGTGAAAAACCATCCCTTTGAAGTTCAACTCACGATGAACGGCATAGAGGGAGTGGTGTTGTCTGACCAAGTGAAGTCTCTTCACTGGAAAGTGTGCAAAGCCATTAAAAAAGACCAAGCCCCTGATGCCGTCATGCGTGAAGTGAAGGCCAAAATCAGAGCCTTGCTGGCTATCTCATGAACCCGGTCTTTGAAAGCCTCAAACCCCCCTCGCCCTGTCCCCCTTAAACCTCGCCACAAACCCCGCAAAATCCCCCGCGTCCAGCGCATCGCGCACCTCTTGCATCAGGTTCAGGTAGTAGTGCAGGTTGTGGATAGTGGCCAGCATGGGGCCGAGCATTTCGCCGCAGCGGTCCAAGTGGTGCATGTAAGCGCGGCTGAAACCTTCGCGGCCGCCGTCGTTCCAACTCACTCCTGAGGTGCCCGCACACGCATGGCAGGTGCAGCTGGGGTCAATCGGTTGCGGGTCGGCTTTGTGGCGGGCGTTGCGCAGTTTCAAATCGCCATAGCGGGTGAACAGCGTGCCGTTGCGGGCGTTGCGGGTGGGCATCACACAGTCAAACATGTCCACGCCGCAGCGCACGCCTTCGACCAAATCTTCCGGTGTGCCCACGCCCATCAGGTAGCGCGGCTTGTGGGCGGGCAAGCGGTGCGGGGTGTGCGCCATGATGTGCAGCATTTCTTCTTTGGGTTCGCCCACGCTCACACCGCCCACCGCGTAGCCGGGGAAATCCATGACCACCAGTTGATCGAGCGACGCTTCGCGCAGGTTCTCAAACATGCCGCCTTGCACAATGCCAAAAAAGGCGTTGGGGTTGTTCAGCTTTGCAAACTCCTCTTGCGAGCGACGGGCCCAGCGCAAGCTCATCTCCATGCTTTTCGCGGCCTCGGCCTCGGTAGTCAACTTACCATTGGTCTCGTAAGGCGTGCATTCGTCCAACTGCATGACGATGTCGCTGTTCAAGATGGTTTGGATTTGCATGCTCACCTCGGGCGACATGAACAGCTTGTCGCCATTCACCGGTGACGCGAAATGCACACCTTCTTCGGTGATTTTGCGCATCGCGCCCAGGCTCCACACCTGAAAACCGCCACTGTCGGTGAGTATGGGCTTGTCCCATTTCTCAAACTGGTGCAAGCCGCCAAAGCTTTGCATGATGTCCAGCCCCGGGCGCATCCACAGGTGAAAGGTGTTGCCCAAAATGATTTGCGCACCCATCTCGTGCAGGCTGCGCGGCATCACGCCCTTGACCGTGCCGTAAGTGCCCACGGGCATGAAGATGGGCGTTTGCACCACGCCGTGGTTGAGGGTGAGGCGGCCACGGCGGGCCAGGCCTTCGGTTTTCAGGAGGTCGAATGTCAACATGGGGGCAGTTTAAGTGGCACTGGACAGCCGGATTTCTTTACTTCATAATTCGCTTTACTTATTTAGAGAAGTAAAGCGAGGTCGAAATGTCAAGCAATGCAGTGGTTTCCAGCAAAGGGCAGGTCACCCTGCCCGTGGCAATGCGTACGCAGTTGGGCATAGAACCGGGCTCGCAAATTCAGTTTGAAGTGCGGGGCAAAGAAATAGTCATCACGCCTTTACTGCCCATGAGTGCTTATTACGGCATCCTTAAAGGCTATGACTTGGGTGACATCGAGCCACCCAAAGAGCCTGACAAGGACTATGAATGAATATTGTGGACGCATCCGGTTGGATTGAGTTTTTTTTGGCAGGTCCAAATGGTCCCAAGTTCAAGCCCGTCATCGAAAAAACAGATGAACTTTTGGTCACCAGCATCAACCTGTATGAAGTTCACCGCGTTCTTTCTCGCAAACTCCCTGATGATTTACGAGACACCTGTTTGAACCTGATGCGCAGATCTTCTGTGATTGACTTCACAGACGGCTTAGCCATCGCAGCGGCTGAGTTGTCGCTTAAGCACCAACTCGCCATGGCCGACGCTGCGATGTATGCCATGGCCTTGGCGCACCAAGCCACTTTGTGGACGCAGGATGCGGATTACCAAGGCTTGGTGGGTGTTCAGTACGTCGTTAAGCCTTGAGTGTCCGGGTCTTGCTCTTGCACTTCCTCTTGCTCCAGCTACTTGGGCTCGGTCGTCTCTTACTGCCGCTTCGCGTCAATGCTCGAGCCGGCCCGACCCAAATGTCTGCTGCAAAAAAAAGGCGTTGGTTTGCATAGAAGAACAACGAATCGACACAGCGGGCTTGGACGCAAAGCGAACATTGACGCGAAGCGGCAGTGAGCTGCGGACGAGGCCGCTGGGGAGATTGCTTCCCGCCACGTCCCTTTGCTCCTCGCGGCTAAAGGCCGCTCGCAAAGACGAGGTAGCGCAACGACGTTTTCGCAATGGGAGATTGCTTCGCTTCGCTCGCAATGACGGACTCAGTTGTGACGCGACAAAAGCATCGCATCGCCATAGCTGAAAAACCGATAACGTTGCTCAATGGCATGCCGATACAAGGCTTGCATGGGCTCAAAGCCTGCAAACGCCGCCACCAACATCAACAAGCTGGATTTGGGCAGGTGAAAGTTGGTGATCAACACATCCACCACTTTGAAAGCAAAACCCGGCGTGATGAAGATGTCGGTGTCGCCCTCGTTCAAGCCGCTGCGTGCCCAGCTCTCCAAGGTGCGAACCGTTGTCGTGCCCACCGCCACCACCCGACCGCCTCGGGCTTGGCAATCGGCGATGGCTTGCAAGGTGGCGGGGGGAATGCTGTACCACTCGCTGTGCATGCGGCGTTCAGCAATGTTTTCGGTTTTCACCGGTGAAAACGTCCCCGCACCCACATGCAAGGTAACGCTGGCGCTCTCAACGCCCATGTCTTGCAAAGCGGCCAGCAGCGGCGCATCAAAGTGCAGCGCCGCCGTGGGTGCGGCCGCTGCTCCCGGGTGTTTGGCAAACACGGTTTGGTAACGCTGGGCGTCCTGCGCGTTCTGGCTGTGTTTGTCCCGCGCAATATAGGGTGGCAGGGGAATATGGCCATGGGCTTGCATCAGGCGTAGCGGCTCATCGCTTAGGCTGAACCGAAACAAGGGCCCATCCACATCTGGCCAGCGGCCTAAGAGCGTGGCTTGAAAAGCGACGCCAGAACCATCGCGGTTGAACATGCTCAGCACCGCTCCCACCGCCGGTTTTTTGCTCACCTTCATGTGCGCCACCACTTGGTGGGGAGGCTCGCCTTCCACAAAAGGCAAAACCCGCTCCACCAACAACTCAAGTTGCCCGCCGCTGGGTTTTTCGCCAAACAAGCGTGCCGGCACGACTTGGGTGTCGTTGAACACCAGCAAGTCGCCTTTTTGCAGCAAGGCGGGCAGGTCTTTGAAGATGCGGTCCAACGGCACAGCGCCACGGCCATCGAGCAAGCGCGATGCGCTGCGCTCGGGCGCAGGGGTTTGGGCGATCAGTTCGGGGGGGAGGTGAAAGTCAAAGTCGCTCAATACAAATGAGCGTGGGGGCGTGTCGTGCATGGTCTTGAGGGCTGAACAGGCCCGTTCCAAGTGAATAAGGCCATCATTCTCGCATCGCCCCTGCGGTATGGTGCAATACAGCATGCAAAGAAAGACTCAGCCATGTTGAATTCGATCGTGTTGATGGTGGTGCAAACCATCGCCAGTCTGTTGGCCGCTTTGTGCCTGTTGCGTGCCTATATGCAGTGGCACAGTGTGCGCATGGGCATGGGCAACGCGGTTGCGCCGTGGGTGATGGGCCTGACCGATTGGATGGTGCTGCCGCTGCGGCGCATCTTGCCAAAGCTGGGACGTTTAGATTTAGGCAGTGTGCTGGCAGCCTTTGCACTGATGTTGGCGCAAGGGCTGATCATTGCTCTTTTGTTTGGCATGGGTCTGAACCCCGTGTCGCTGTTGCTGGGTGCGTTGTTGGACATGCTGGGGCTGATCTTGTCCTCGCTGTTTTGGCTGCTGGTGATAGGCATTGTGGTGTCGTGGTTGCGGGTGGATGAATCCACCGTCTATTGGATTCAAAGCTTGGTCGAGCCTTTGCTGCGCCCCGTTAGACGCTTTTTGCCCACGGTAGGTGGTCTAGACCTGTCGCCCATGGTCGTGATTTTGCTCATCAAGGTGTTGGAGATGGTCTTGCATGGCTGGCGCTCAAGTCTCTGAGCCCAAAGCGCCAGCAGCGGCCAAGCCCCTGAGCGCACCGCAAAAGGCCTTGCGCAAAATGGGCTTGCTGCGCCCCGTCGATTTGGCGCTGCACCTGCCTTTTCGCTACGAAGACGAAACCCAGCTGGTGAAGTTGGCCGAGGCCCGCGACGGTGATGTGGTGCAAATCGAAGCGGTGGTGCAAAGTTGCCAAGTGGTGTTCAAGCCGCGTCGCCAATTGCAAGCGGTGGTGGACGATGGCAGCGATACCTGCACCCTGCGCTTTTTTAACTTTTACCCAAACATGCAAAAGGCCTTGGAAGTGGGTCGCCAAGTGCGTTTGCGTGGCGAGGTCCGTGGCGGCTTCATGGGCCGCAACATGATGCACCCCAGCGTCCAAGCCGCGGGTGGCGCATTGGCCACCGCCTTGACACCGATTTACCCCAGCACCGCCGAATTGCCGCAAGCGTATTTGCGCAAAGCGGTGCAAGGCGGCTTGGCGCAAGCCCTGCGCAGCCAAGAGTTCACAGAGACCATTCCCGCCCAGCACTTGCCGCCACACAGCTGGACCTTGGCACAAGCGCTGCAGTTTTTGCACCACCCCACGCCCAGCGTGTCCATGGCGCAGCTGGAAGACCACAGCCATCCAGCTTGGCAGCGCTTGAAGGCAGAAGAATTGTTGGCGCAGCAACTCTCGCAGTTGCAAGCCAAGCGAGAGCGGCAGCTGCTCAACGCCCCTGTGCTGGCACAAAGCCACAAGCCCACAGGTGTGTTGGCGCAACTTCATGCAGCGTTGCCGTTCACGCTGACCCAAGCCCAGCAACGGGTGGTGCAAGAAATTGCCAATGACGCGGCCCGTGCCGTGCCCATGCACCGCTTGTTGCAAGGCGATGTGGGCTCGGGCAAAACCGTGGTGGCGGCCCTCGCTGCCGCCCAGTGCATAGACGCGGGTTGGCAATGCGCCTTGATGGCGCCCACGGAAATTTTGGCCGAGCAGCATTTTCGAAAACTGATTGGCTGGCTAGAACCCGTATTGACACCTCTGGGCTTGCAAGTGGCTTGGCTCACCGGCAGCCAAAAGAAAAAAGAACGTGATGCCATGCTTGCTTTGGTAGCCAGTGGCCAAGCCGCGCTGGTGGTGGGCACCCACGCCGTGATTCAAGACAAGGTGCAGTTCAAAGCGCTGGCCTTGGCCATCATTGACGAGCAGCACCGCTTTGGCGTGGCGCAGCGTTTGGCACTGCGGCAAAAGCTGTCGGACGAACAAACCAACCTCAGTGACGACAGCCACAGCGACCACAACCGAACCGCCACTCCGCGAGAGCCGCATCTGCTGATGATGAGTGCCACGCCCATCCCGCGCACCTTGGCCATGA
>JBILIR010000296.1:0-2887 GCA_044368955.1 Limnohabitans sp. | reverse complement strand
GCCATGCCCGACGAGGTCTTGCTGTGGGAGTCATCGGGCTTTGACAAGGTTTTGCTCAAACCTATACGCAAAGACGATTTGCTCGCACTCTTCAGCTAGCGGCTTGCCGTCCTTACAAAGAGTCATCATTGCGATCGTAGCGAAGCAATCCCCTGTTATCAGCCGCGCGTCGCAGGCTCGGCCTTCAACAGATTGCTTCGACCTTCGGTCTCGCAATGACGAAGTTGGCGCAATGACGAGGGGGTCAGTGCGTATCGGCCAGCTGCTCCAAAATGGCAGGGTTCTCCAGAGTGCTGGTGTCTTGGGTGATAGCCTCGCCTTTGGCCAGCGAACGCAGCAAGCGGCGCATGATCTTGCCGGAGCGGGTTTTGGGCAGGTTGTCACCAAAGCGGATATCTTTGGGCTTGGCGATGGGGCCAATTTCTTTGGCCACATGGTCACGCAAAATTTTGGCGATCTGTTTGGCTTCGTCGCCCGTGGGGCGTGAGCGCTTCAAAACCACAAACGCGCAAATCGCTTCACCCGTGGTGTCGTCGGGACGGCCCACCACCGCGGCCTCGGCTACCAGTTCGGTGCAACTGACCAAAGCAGACTCGATCTCCATGGTGCCCATGCGGTGGCCCGACACGTTCAGCACATCGTCAATGCGGCCGGTGATGGTGAAGTAGCCGGTTTTAGCGTCACGAATCGCGCCGTCTCCCGCCAAATAGTATTTGCCTTGGAAGTCATCGGGGTAGTAGCTTTTCTTGAAGCGCTCGGGGTCACCCCAAATCGTGCGAATCATCGAGGGCCACGGTTTTTTCACCACCAAAATGCCGGCTTGTCCGTGGGGCACATCTTTGCCGGTTTCATCGACGATGGCAGCTTGAATGCCCGGGAAAGGCAAGGTGCAAGAACCAGGCACCATGGGCGTCGCACCGGGCAATGGCGTGATCATGTGGCCGCCGGTTTCGGTTTGCCAGAAGGTGTCCACAATAGGGCAACGTGCGCCGCCCACGTGCTGGTAGTACCACTCCCAAGCCGCAGGGTTGATGGGTTCGCCCACCGAGCCCAGCAAGCGCAAGCTGCTGAGGTCGTAACGGTCGGGGTGAACAGCAGCAGTGCCTTCTGCTGCCTTAATGAGCGAGCGAATGGCGGTAGGTGCGGTGTAAAAAATGCTGACCTTGTGGTCTTGGATCATCTTCCAAAAACGACCGGCGTCTGGGAAGGTGGGCACACCTTCAAACACAATTTGCGTGCCGCCCAAGGCCAAGGGGCCGTAGCTGATGTAAGTGTGGCCAGTCACCCAGCCGATGTCGGCGGTACACCAAAACACATCGTGGGGCTTCAAATCGAAGGTCCACTCGGTGGTAAGGGCTGCGTGCATCAAATAGCCGCCTGTGCTGTGCTGCACGCCCTTGGGCTTGCCTGTTGACCCCGAGGTGTAGAGCAAAAACAGTGGATGCTCGGCCTCGACCCATTCGGGTTCGCAGGATGTGGCTTGCTTGTCGGCAACGTCGGCCATCCACAGGTCACGACCGGCTTGCATGGCCACATCCGCACCCGTGCGTTTGACCACCAACACATGTTCAATGCTGTCGCAGCCGCCCAAGGTCAGGGCTTCATCGACGATGGCTTTCAAAGGCAGTTGCTTGCCACCACGCACCTGTTGGTCGGCGGTGATGACCATCTTGGCGCCGGTGTCTTCGATGCGGTCACGCAAGCTTTGCGCCGAGAAACCGCCAAACACCACGGAGTGGGTAGCACCTATGCGAGCACAAGCCTGCATGGCGGCCACGCCCTCGATGGACATGGAGATGTAAATGATGACGCGGTCACCTTTTTGGATGCCCAGTTGCTTCATCGCATTGGCGATTTGGCAGGTGCGCGAGAGCAGTTGCGCGTAGGTGGTGTGGGTGACCTCACCGCCGTCAGCTTCAAAAATGATGGCTGTCTTGTCGCCCAAACCTTTGTCCACATGGCGATCTAGGCAGTTATAAGAGGCGTTCAAGGTGCCGTCTTCAAACCATTTGAAAAACGGCGCTTGGCTGTCATTCAAGGTTTGGGTAAAAACTGTGTTCCAGCTGAGCAAACGCTTGGCTTGGGTCGCCCAAAAATCCGTGTAATCGTCCTCGGCGTGTTTGCACAAGGCGTGGTAAGCGTCCATGCCAGCCACAGTGGCCTGCTCGACAAACGATGCGGGGGGATGGTGAATGATGTGGTCGAACTGGCTCATGCTTGTCTCCTAAAAGTGGGGCGGCCGCTGAACGGCTCTGAACGAATGGGCGCAACTTTCGCGGCAGGCTCTTACAAGGCACTGACTGGCTTGAAACTTACGCGTGGGTTTTAGCCTGACACCATCATTGCCTAGAATCAATGCCTTGGGGTTTTTTACCCTCAAGCACCAGGAGCCACGATGCAAGCCTCACCCCAGCAACAGCCCAGCAAAATGTCTCGCTTCATTTTTGCCACCCGTTGGCTGCAACTGCCGCTGTACTTGGGCTTGATTGCCGCCCAATGCGTGTATGTGTACCACTTTTGGGTGGAGTTGGTGCATTTGCTAGAGGCCGTGTTTGGCAGCCAAACCGCTTTGCAAGCGCTGGTCACCAGCATTGGGTACAAAACCGAAGGCGTGCCTACCAAGTTGACCGAGGCCATCATCATGCTGGTCATTTTGGGCTTGATTGATGTGGTGATGATCTCCAACCTCCTCATCATGGTGATTGTGGGCGGCTATGAAACCTTTGTTTCACGCATGTACCTCGAGCAACACCCCGACCAACCCGAATGGCTCAGCCATGTGAATGCGTCTGTGCTGAAAGTGAAATTGGCCATGGCCATCATCGGTATCTCGTCCATCCACCTGCTGAAAACCTTCATTAACGCCGCCAACTACGATGAAAAAGTG
>JBILIR010000015.1:0-10930 GCA_044368955.1 Limnohabitans sp. | reverse complement strand
TGCTGAGGTCAAAGCCAAGGGCGGCCCGACCAATACCGTCGGCACCATTGCCATGGCACGAACCAACAACCCGCACTCGGCCAGTTCGCAGTTTTTCATCAACGTCAACAACAACGACTTCCTCAACCACTCAGCCCCTTCTGGGCAAGGCTGGGGCTATGTGGCCTTTGGCAAAGTGGTCAGTGGCATGGAAGTGGTCAACAAAATCAAAATGACCCCGACCGGCGCGGGTGGCCCCTTCCCCAGCGATGTTCCGCAAACCCAGGTGGTGATTCAATCTGCCGCATTAGTGAAATAAATCCATGTCAAACCCTCAAGTTGAACTGCACATACAAGACCATGGCGTCATCACGCTGGAGCTTGATGCGGACAAAGCGCCCAAATCTGTAGCCAATTTTTTGGCTTATGTGGAAAACGGACATTACGACCAAACCATTTTTCACCGCGTCATTCCTGGCTTCATGGTGCAAGGCGGTGGCATGTCGGTTGGCATGAAAGAGAAAAAGACCGGCGACAAGTTGGAAAACGAAGCCAACAACGGCCTCACCAATGACTGCTACACCGTCGCCATGGCGCGTACCAGCGACCCGCACTCCGCCACCTCGCAGTTCTTCATCAATGTGAAAGACAACGACTTTCTCAACCACTCGGCACCCACTGGCAGCGACTGGGGTTACGCGGTGTTTGGCAAGGTTGTCGCAGGTACCGAGGTCGTGGACGCTATTTGCAAAGTCAAAACAGGACGCCAAGGTTTTCATGACGATGTACCCAAAGAGGATGTGATCATCGACAAGGCTGTGCTTTTGTCATGACCGTACATGGGCTAGCGTTGACCACGTCATGAAGCCTTCCCTCGTCCATTTGCCAAGCGTTGACGCCAGTGCTTGGCAACACCTGACCTTTGTTTCCGATTTGCATCTGCAAACAAGCCAGCAAGCAACGTTCCAGGTATGGCGACAAGCCATGCAAAGCTTGCAAACCGACGCGCTTTTCATCCTTGGTGACCTGTTTGAGGTGTGGGTGGGTGACGATATTTTGGACGCCCCCGAAGGCGATTTCGAGCGCCAATGTTGTGCGGTCTTGCGCCAGATGGCTGACCGATGTCCTGTGTATTGGATGGTTGGCAATCGTGACTTTTTATGGCGCAACAAAGCCGCTTTGCAAAGCGGGATGCAAACCCTGCAAGACCCTTGCGTGCTAGAAACCTTGCAGGAGCGATGGCTCTTAAGCCATGGGGATGCCTTGTGCATCGCAGACACCGCTTACCAAGCGTTTCGTCAACAAGTCAGATCCAGCCAGTGGCAAAGTGATTTTTTATCGAAACCTTTGGCTCAAAGACTGCAAATGGCGCGTGAACTCAGAGCGCAAAGTGAAGCTTTGAAACAATCACAAACGGCTTGGTTCGATGTTGACAACACAGCAGCTTTGGCCAGCTTGCAGCAATATGGCGCCAGTGTGTTGATTCACGGCCACACCCATCAACCTGCACTTCATACCTTATCAGCCGATCACCAGCGATATGTACTGAGTGACTGGGATGCCAGTGCCACCCCGGCTCGCGCCCAATGGTTGACATGGCAGCTAGGCCAAGGCTTTTCGCGGCAAGAAGTCGTCACCGCTTAACACTTCTGAAAAAGCCAACTACTTTTTGAGCAAGACCTTGAGGGCCGCCTGCACCCGTTTGGCGTTTTCTTCCTCATAGCTGCTGCCCAATACTTGGGCGACGTCTTGTGCCCATGTTTGCGCAGGACCAGCGTCGTTGCGTTTGGTCAGCAACTGCAATTGCAGCATGCGCCGTGCATCCACGTGAGAAGCAGGGGTAGCAACCTCGGCGGCAATTTCCAGTCGCAGCAAAGCTTGGTCTGGGGAACCTTGAGGCGCGGCTTGCAAAGCCTTGGCCCAGTCCTGCCGTTGTTGCGTACTCAAGCGAGCACCCAATTCCTTGGCTGCTGGCAATTGCTCAGGCTGACGCTGTTGCCATGCCCCTAGCAAATGAACCAAGGTTTCACCATGGGCTTGCATGGCCAATTTGCGCAAAGCAGTATCGGCCAGTTCCAACGCTTGACGTTGCGCACGAAAGGCAGCGTCCCCCAAACGGGGACCACGTGATTCATACGCGGGTTTGTCGCGCAAACCGCTACGCCCAGCGTCGGGGCCACGGCGGTTGCCTGCATCGCGTTCCGGACGGCGTGCGCCAGACTTGTCACCAAAACGTCCCGCAGGCGCAGGTTCGGTTTTCTTTTGACCGGGTCTGTCATCACCTCGAACAGCCACCACTTTTTTGACCACCACGGGTTTAGGCGGTGGTGCCACAGCCTCTTCAGCTTGGGTGACTGGCTCACCTTCGGGTGAGTCGGGGCTAGCCGTCGCAGTTTCTAGCTGAGCAGGTGCAGTCGGTGGCGCAACGGGTGCGGCTGCCTGGCCAGCTGAAACCGCTTGCACATGGGCCATGGCTTGGCGAATACGTGCAGCGTCCCCGTCGGCAATGGCTTTTTCAAGCTCAGCAGCAGCGGCAATCACCGCCTTGTCATGATCGGAGAGGTTCTGCGAAGGCGCGGCCTCGCGTGACTGGGTTTTGCGGCTGAAGGCTTCATCCAAGGGTTGGCGAAACGCATCCCATAACTTTTGCGCCAGCTTACGCTCGACGGGAACGGCTTGGGATTCGATTTGCCAGCGTTGCTGCAAAGCCTTGACTGCATCAATGCGCAACTGCGGCGCTTCGCCCAAGGCCTTGGCCTCCTCGATCATGGCGCGGCGCAGCGAGATACTTTGTGTTTGCGCGGCCTCTAAACCTACATGAGCGGCTTTGATGGCGGCCTTCCACTGGGTTTGCATGTCGGCAAACGCTTTTTCGCTCAAGTGGCCACTGTTGCGCCAACGTTCCGAAAACTGGTGCAACTCGCGTGCTTGGGTTTTCCAGTCGGTATTGCCTTGATGGGCTTGGGTCCAAGCAGCCACTTCAGCCAACAAGGCCAAACGCCCTTCGCGGTGCGCTGCGCTTTCAGCCTTGGCTTTGCCAAGCCAAGCTTGCACAAAAGGATAAGCACGGTTGCAAGCTTGGTCAAAGCGTTTCCACAAGCCATGGTTGGGCAAGCCACCTTGGTCTGTTTTTTTCCACTCTTCCCGAAGTTGGCGCAGCGTGTCTTGCAATTTACGCCCACTCATGGCGGGGACCCATTGGCTGTCATCGACAGTGGCCGCAGAAGCAACTTCAGTATCACCTTCAGGTTTTTCCTCAGAAACAGCATGCGCTGCTTCTGCGGGGATCACGTCAGTGACGGTTGGTGACGCAGCAGGTGCTTGCAGCAGCGCTTCGGCTTTGGTGACGAGTTGAAGACGGATTTCGTCAGCGCGCTTGCGCTGCCAGCCCTCGAGCTCGGCGGCAGCAGCCAAAGCGGTTTGTACCTGTTGGGCAAGCTCTGTATCGAGTTGCAGACCTTTGGTTTTGAGCGCGGCTCGCAACAAAGAGGCTGCGCTTGACATGGCTTTGCTGTGCCCCAAGGCCACTTCTTTTTCAAGTTGCAACAACATGCTGGGGACTTGCAAAGCGACTTGGCTGGCTTGGGGAGGCGTGTCAGCTTTGGCTTTGCTGGCTGTGGCCATAGGTGCAGCAGCCATGCTTTCACCCCTGGACTGACGCAATTGGTCAGCCCAAGCTGGAACAGCGGGCAAGGGCAAAGCAGGGTCTTGGGCCGCGGCTTGGGTTTGGGCCAATGCCGCTAAAAACGCATCCCATACCAAGGGCATGTGTTTGGTGGTTTCAGCAACCAAGGCGGGGTATTTGGGGTCAACGCCAGGCCAATGCGCATCGTTTTGCAAAACTTCAAACTCATCATGCAAGCGTTTTAAATCAGCTTGCAAGGCATTTTGTTGCTCTAGGGCTTCTTGCCAAGACTTGGTCGACAAGACCTCAATACGCTGGGTCAGCAAAAGTGCCGTTTCACGTTGAACCTGCGCACGGTGCTCGAGTTCATCGACATGCTTGACGCGCTCGGTCAGGGCTTGGCGTAAACCTGCCAGCGGTTCACGCGACAAGGGAGCACCCGCTTTGGCTGCATCGCGTTGCCACGCCATGGCGTCTGCCACTTTGAATGGATGGGCTTGCAACAGAGTTTGGGCTTTGTCAGCCCACTCTTGGGCCAAACTGTCTTGGGTTTTGGTCCGCTTGAGCTCATCGAGTTTTTCACGCAAGAGCTTTGCAGCGCCCTTGTCGCGCGAACTCATTTCTTTGAACACTTGCTGCATGAGCTCGGGCGAGGGGTCGCTTGTCAGCCACTCTCGTAAACGAGAAGATCTTTCGCCAGAGGTAGGTGCAGTCAAAGCGCCTGAGGTCAAGGCATCTAAAGTGGGCAAGTCGGGGGTGCTGTCAGAAGACGTGGTCACAGTAACTCAAATCGGTTGGTTAAGCCCATGAAAGGGCCAAAACGGCTATTGTGACAGGGAGCAAGGGGTAAAAGCTAAAATAAGCTCATGTCATTTTTTGAATCGTTTCGCCAAGCTGTCAAAGTTTTTGCTTCCGATGTCGGCGATGGTTTTTTTCTCATCACCCATAGCGGCTTAGCTTTGCTGGGCTTGGGTGTTTTTTGCGCCATGGTGCTCTTTAGCACCCAATCCGATTTACGCTCTGCAGCAGAAGTTGAATTGATCGACTGGCTACAGAACCGACACGATTTTGATTTGGGCTTTGAAAGCAATGCCGATGCAGTCGACCGTGCCACTGCTGCTGACCCTCGAGATTTGCCTCAGGACCAAGCCAATATCGCCCTGTGGTTAAGCCGCAAATACCGGGTTGCCCCTGAGCCTATCAGCGCCTTGGTGGCCGAAGCCTTCGAAATTGCGCCGCGTAACCGCCTAGACCCCACGCTCATTCTGGCGGTCATGGCCATGGAATCCAGCTTCAACCCTTTCGCGCAAAGTTCGGCAGGCGCACAGGGTTTGATGCAAGTGCGCACCAAGGTTCATACCGAAAAATACGATGACTATGGCGGCGACTTGGCAGCCTTCGACCCGATCACCAACTTGCACGTGGGTGTTGCGGTTTTAAAAGAATCCATCGCGCGAAACGGTTCGGTCGAAGCCGGTCTGCGCCAGTACGTAGGGGCAGCCAACAGCGGAGAAGACGGCGGCTATATCGTCAAAGTGTTGGCCGAGCAAAGCCGACTGCAGGAAGTCGCCTTGGGTCGTCTGGTGCCTTTGAGCAGCGCCAAGCCTGCTGACAGCGACAAACAAGGATTGCAAAATCTCTGGGACAAAGCCAAAGAGTTAGCCACCTTTGAGCCCGAGCCTGTGAACTGATATCACCCCTTTAAGGCAGTTCGTGTTGGCCTACCTCGATTTTTATTTTTGAAAGACCTGCAAGATGTACCACCGAAATCATTTACTTGAACAAGCCGACCCTGAACTGTGGGCTGCGATCCAAGCCGAAAATATTCGCCAAGAGCATCACATTGAACTCATTGCCAGTGAAAATTACGCTTCACCTGCTGTGATGCAAGCGCAAGGCACACAGTTGACCAATAAATACGCCGAGGGCTACCCTGGTAAGCGCTACTACGGCGGATGCGAAAACGTCGATATCGCCGAGCAACTCGCCATCGACCGCGTCAAACAACTGTTTGGTGCTGACGCCGCCAATGTGCAACCCCATTGCGGCGCCTCGGCCAACCAAGCGGTGTTCCTGGCCTTTTTGAAACCAGGCGAGACCATCATGGGCATGAGCTTGGCCGAAGGCGGTCACCTCAGTCACGGCATGCCGCTGAATATGAGCGGTAAGTGGTTCAAGGTGGAAAGCTATGGCCTCAACGCCAAAGAAGAAATTGATTACGACGCGATGGAAGCCAAGGCACGCGCCACCCGCCCCAAGCTGATCATTGCCGGCGCTTCGGCCTACAGTTTGCACATCGACTTTGCACGTTTTGCGAAAGTGGCCAAAGAGATTGGCGCCATCTTTTTGGTGGACATGGCGCATTACGCGGGACTCATTGCCGCTGGCGTCTACCCCAACCCTGTCCCGCATGCCGATGTGGTCACTTCCACCACCCACAAAAGCCTGCGCGGCCCACGTGGGGGCATCATCCTCATGAAGTCTGAGCATGAAAAAGCCATCAACAGCGCGGTGTTTCCTGGCTTGCAAGGCGGCCCCCTGATGCACGTGATCGCTGCCAAGGCTGTGGCCTTCAAAGAAGCACTGCAACCCGGCTTCAAGGAATACCAACAGCAGGTGGTGAAAAACGCCCAAATCGTGGCCCAAACCCTCACCGAGCGCGGCTTGCGCATTGTCAGCGGCGGCACGCAAAGCCATGTGATGTTGGTCGATCTGCGACCCAAAAACATCACAGGCAAAGCGGCTGAAGCAGCTTTAGGCAACGCCCACATGACGATCAATAAAAACGCCATTCCCAATGATCCAGAAAAACCCATGGTCACCAGTGGCGTGCGCATTGGCACCCCCGCCATGACCACGCGCGGTTTCAAAGACGACGAGGCCCGCGCCACCGCCCACTTGATTGCCGACGTGCTCGATAACCCCAACGAAGAAACGCACATCACAGCTGTTCGTGCCAAGGTGCATGCCCTGACCAGCCGGTTTCCGGTCTACGGGTAACAAGGTATGAAGTGCCCTTTTTGCAGCCATGTGGAAACCCAGGTGATGGAGACCCGTATGTCCGAAGAGGGCGACTCGATTCGCCGCCGTCGCTCTTGCAGCCATTGCGAAAAACGCTTTACCACCTATGAACGCGCTGATGTGAGCTACCCTGCTGTCGTTAAAAAAGATGGTCGCCGCATCGAATATGACCGCACCAAATTGCGCGGATCACTCAACCTGGCACTGCGCAAGCGCCCCGTCAGCACAGAGCAAATCGATGCGACGATTGAGCGCATTGAAGAAAAGTTACTGGCCTTAGGGCAACGCGAAGTCGCTTCAACACGCATAGGCGAGTTGGTCATGCGCGAATTGAAAAAGCTGGACAAAGTGGCCTATGTGCGTTTTGCCAGCGTCTATCGCAGCTTTGAAGATGTGGATGAATTCAAAACCTTGGTCGACGAGTTCCGTCGCTGACGCCTAGGTTCACTCCGCACCTTTTCAAGGTGCACAGCGCACACCTTTTTTGACGCGTGCCGTTGCAAGATGACGGCCATGCACACAGCGACTCTGTTCAAAAAACCTCGTTCAGCTTTCCTTGGCTACACGCTGATGGAAATGCTGACAGTCTTGGGCTTATTGGCTGCCCTTGTCAGCGTGGCAACGCCTTGGCTACAGCAGTGGCTGTGGCGACTGCAAGTGGAGAGCGTCGTGCAATCTTGGAGCGCTGACTTGCAAGCCGCCCGCTTACAAGCCTTGCGCTCAGGTCAAGCCTTGCGCCTGCAACGTTTAAGCCAGTGCCAAAGCATGCCCTTGGCAAACGGGGACTGGCGCTGCGGTTGGCAGTTGCTCAAATCGCATAAAAATAACAACACCGTGCTTGTCACCACCATGCTGGCTGGCGAAGTGCTGGTACACATCAGTCCTGCGCAAAACAGCTTGGACATCAACGCATTGGGCGAGCCTGTGGCGGGAGGGCTGCGGGTGGTGGTGCAAGCCAGGCGCAGCCAAACCCCTTCCTTGGTTCGCGCCATTTGTATCAACACAGCTGGGCGTTTAAGGGTCATCTCAGGTGGTACTTGCGCATGAAAGCCTCAGCACAACTTTCGCTGGTGTTCTCGACACTCGACGCATTAGCAGCATTGATGGTTCTCAACATGCTGTGCTTGGGGGTGCTCGCCATGCAACTGCAAGCTTTGCAAGCTCAGCGAGACGCGCTTGCCATGCAAGCAGCGGTGGGCTTGGCCCAAGACCTGTGGGAGCGAATGCAACTGTTTCCACAAGCGTCCGCCTCTTACCAGTTGCAGCTGGGTCAAGTGGTGCCTCCTACCAATTGCCAAAGCCAAGCGTGCACGCCAAGCCAATGGGTCCTGTCAGATTTATCCGCTTGGCAAGCAGCGGTGCAGTTGCGCCTGCCGGGCGCACAAACCCAGTTGGTGAGTACCGGTCCCAACAATGTGCAGTTGCTGCTGGCTTGGCCGATCAATGCAGCGCTCGATATTGGGAGCACGTCGCCAAGCGCATGCCCAAGTCGCCACCGCTGCTGGCAAACCAGCTGGTCCTTATGAGGCCCCTTCTTCGCAAACCGCAACAAGGTCACACCCTGGTACAAAGCTTGGTGGGCATGGTGCTGTCCATGTGGGTCATCATGGCCGCATTTGCGGCATTTGCTTGGGTACAAAGCAACCACCAACACATGCAAGCTCGGGCTGATGCGCAAGAGCGTTTGCACGCAGCGATGTCTGTGTTGCAAGAGCGGGTCGCGCGAGCAGGTGCGCCTGCCCTGCAATTTGATGCACACAACAAGGTCAGCCTTTTGTCGCCAACGCTTGGTCTGCAAGGCAGCGACAACACAATGAGATTGACGCACCACAGCAGCCTAAGTCCTTCTGACTGCCTAGGCCATCAAGCCTCGACCTTGCCGTGGATACAAGACGACTTCAAGCGCAGCTCGCGCAACGAACTTAGTTGCAAAGACATTTTTCGCAGCAACACCAGTTACCAAGCCTTGGTAGACAACATAGACCAAGTGAGTTTTTTGTATGCAGAAATGCTGCCAGGCGCACAACCTAGAATGCAATGGCGCAACGCAGCGTCGGTTTCAAATTGGCAAGCTGTGCGAGGCGTGCAAACCTGCTTGCAAACGAAGCTGTCTGGCTTGGGCGCTGTACCCTCGAGCCCATCTTGCAGCAGTGGCCTGCCATTAAGTTCGCCCGCATTTACCTGGCGGGGAGTTGCCTTTTTACGCCACGCCAAACCATGAAGTCACAAAGCGGCTTGGCCTTGCCCATGGTGGTGGTGCTGTCATGTCTTTGCAGTGTGTTGTTGATGGCGCAGTGGCGCAACTTGGCCATGGCACAAGCATTGGGGAAAAGTGCGGGACTGCGTTGGCAATTGAGACAAAGCGCACTGGACACTTTGCGCTTGGCCGTCGACGATATCCGTCTCAGCCAAGATGATGCAAGACACCAAATGGGAAATTCGTCACAGGGGCATGCATTTTTTCCAAGCACCTTGCCACAGTGGGAAGTATTGCAATCACGCTTAGGGTCCAACGAGTGCCAGACTGGCATTTGCCGCCCCCTGGGTGAAGACAATGCAAGCCTTACCCCTTGGTTGACAAGACTAGACCAAGCGCAGAACGCGCCATCTGTTAATGGCCAAAGTGCGATGTATTGGGTAGAGGTTCTGCCAGCTGTCAGTGTGAACACAGGTGATTCCCCATTTCTCTACCGCATCACGGCCTTGGTCCAAAATGGTGAGGGTGGCGCACAGTCTGGTTGGCAAGCTTTGTGGCGACCAAACTCAGACGACGCAAGCCAGGCTACGCCTGGGCTGCCAGCATGGGGCTGGTTACGTCTACTTCCTTTATCACCATGAGGCGCTTCCTAGATGGTTTCACTCTCATCGAGTTGCTGTTCGTCATGGCTGTCATCGCCATACTCAGCAGTCTTGCCCTGCCCAGTTACCAACACACCCAGCAAAAAGGTCAGCGTACCTTGGCCAAACTCGCCTTGGCCAAAACCGCGCATTGGCTTGAACGATCAGCCAGCATCTCTGGCAAGTACCCCTCTGTCGTTCCCGACAGCGTGTGGCAAAGCAGCGAGTTGCGCTACCGCTTGCAAGCTCACAGTCAAGCCCAGTCCTTTACATTGATCGCCACCCCTATGGGCGCACAAGCCCAAGACGATTACGGCAGCCTGACACTTGGCCACACAGGAGAGCGAGGGGTGCAAAACGCGGTATTGAGCGCTTCCCAATGTTGGGAAAGGTAAGACTGTCAAGAAGACTCCGATAATGGGCAGAATGATTTGGTCTGATACCGACACCACTCGAATGAACCAAGCCTTGGCCTTGGCCAAGCAAGCCCTGTTCATCACGTCTCCCAACCCGCGTGTTGGGTGTGTGATGACCTCGCCAAACGGTGAAGTGTTGGGTGAAGGACATACCCAAGCCGCAGGACTCGCCCACGCCGAAATCATGGCCTTGCGCGATGCGCAAGCACGGGCACATTCTGTACAAGGGGCGACGGCTTATGTAACGCTAGAACCTTGCGCCCACCATGGCCGCACCGGCCCCTGTTGTGACGCCCTGATTGATGCTGGTATCGCCAGGGTCGTGGCCAGTGTGCAAGACCCAAATCAACAAGTAGCAGGTTTGGGTTTTGCGCGATTACGCGCGGCAGGTATCCAAGTCGATATCGGTCTGGGTGCGCAACAAGCCACGGAACTGAACATCGGTTTTTTCAAACGCATGACGCAAGGTACACCGTGGCTGCGCATGAAGTCGGCGCAATCCTTGGATGGCCAAACCGCTTTGCTCAATGGGCAAAGCCAATGGATCACCGGCGAGGCGGCTCGCTTGGATGGCCACCACTGGCGCGCTCGTGCTTGCGCCATCCTGAGTGGCATCGGCACGGTGCTGCAAGACAAGCCCCAGTTGAACGTGCGCGGCGTGAGCACCCCTCGTCAGCCGCACCTGCTGTTGGTCGATTCACGTTTGCAAACCCCGCTGTATGCCCGTTTGTGGGAGACGGCACGGCAAGTGGTGATCTACCATGCCGAGCGTGACACCGCGAAAGAAGAAGCGCTGAGGGCCCAAGGTGCTGAGTTGGTATACCTGCCAGATACAGGTCACAAAGTGGACTTAAACGCCATGCTGCAAGACATGGGGCAACGTGCTTATAACGAGGTGCATATCGAAGCGGGGCACAAGCTCAACGGCTCGCTGCTGAATGCTGGCTTGGTGGATGAACTACTGATTTATATCGCTCCTGTTTTGCTTGGCGCTGGACAGCCCATGGCAGCATTGCCACTGCTTGAAAAAATCGATGACGCCAGGTCATGG
>JBILIR010000294.1:0-2903 GCA_044368955.1 Limnohabitans sp. | reverse complement strand
TGAAATTCATCACCCTGAAATTTCAAGGCGATACCAATTTCCAAGGAAATGACGATATCAACAGCGGGGACAATTTCAGGGATACGGGTCGTGCCAACAGTTTCTTGTCGGGCCGCAAGGGCAATGACACGCTAGATGGCGCAGCAGGCAATGACACTGTCAAAGGCGACGAAGGCAACGATGTGCTGATCGGAGGCAAGGGCAACGATGACTTGTATGGCGGAGACGGCGCTGATGTTTTCCGTTGGGAGGGTTCGGACGTCAATTTGTCGCAGCTGGACATCAGTTATGCAGACGTCATTAAAGATTTCAATGCGGGCGGCTTGCAAATCTCGACAAAAACCGGCAGTGAAGCTGACACCCTCGATTTATAGGGATTGCTACGTAGCTTGGGTTATGACGCCAGCAGCAATGCAAACCTCAGCACCTTGTCGAACTTCCTCAAAGTTGAAAACAGTGGTTCAAATGCCGTTTTCAGTGTCGATTTGGATGGCGCAGGCTCAGGCACTGCGCTGCAAACCATTACCTTAGAGGGAACACGACTTTCAAGCCTTGATTTGGCGGAGCTGCAAAGCCGTGGCGTTTTAAATGCCTGAGTAAGCGTGGCTCCCAAGGGAGCCACGCTGCTTGCGATGCCTTAGAACGGAATATCGTCGTCCATGTCGTCAAAGCCCGACTTGGCGGGTGCAGCGGTTCTGGGTGCGCTGGGCGCAGCAGGTGCTGCGCTGCGTGCAGGGGCTCGAGAGCCGCCGTCTTCCGATGGGCCGCCCATGCCTTCGCGCCCACCCAGCAGTTGCAACTCTGTCGCGATGATGTCCACCGTATTTTTTTCCACGCCGGTGGTTTTGTCGGTGTAGGTGCCGTATTTCAAGCGGCCTTCCACGTAGATGGGGCGGCCTTTTTTCACGTATTCGCCTGCGATTTCAGCCAGTCGGTCATAAAACGTAATACGGTGCCATTGGGTGTCTTCAATGGTTTCGCCGCTGTTTTTGTCTTTGCGCTTGGTGCTGGTGGCAATAGACACATTGGCCACCGCTTGGCCGCTAGGGAGGTAGCGCACCTCGGGGTCGCGGCCGCAGTTGCCCATCAAAATCACTTTGTTAACGCTTGCCATGGAGGGTCCTCTTAAGTGCTGTGAAATGGAATAAGTTGATTATGCGGTCCACCGCAGCGCCCGTCAGTGCGCTGATGCCACGCCGGCAGGTGATGTGTTGACATAGCGACCGCGCCAAGCCACCAGCAGCCACAGCAGCATCAGCGCGGCGCTGGTCAGGAAAACGCCGCTTGCACCTACGTTTTTGATCAACAAGCCGCCAATGGCGCCGCCCGCAAAAATGCCCAGCGATTGCAAGGTGTTGTACACGCCCAAAGCCGCACCGCGTGAGCCTGTAGGCGCCAAACGTGAGGCCAAGCTGGGCTGGCTGGCTTCTAAAACATTGAAGCCGCAGAAAAACAAAAACAACAGAATCGCCAGCGACCACAAAGGGGGAGGCGCCATGGCCAACCAAGCCCAAACCGCTTGAACCACCATCACCAACACGATGCAGGTTAAAAACAAGGGCTTAAGCAGACCTCTGCGCTCCATGGGAAAAAGGGTCACGCCCATCACCACAAATGACAGCAAGACCGCAGGCAAATACACCCAGCCATGGTCGGCGCTGGCCACGCCGGCTTGGATCAGCAAGGCCGGAATAGCCACCCAAGACGCCAGTTGCACGGCATACAAGGCAAACACACCGAAGTTCAAACGGATCAGGTCAGGGTGCACCAACAAACCCCACAGGCCGTGCTTTGCGGCGCTTGCTGTGGGCAAGCCTGGCTCGGGCGGTGTCCACCAACGCACAATCGCCACGCCGCACATGGCCAGCAGCAAGGTGACGCCAAAAATCGCGCTCAAACCACCCCAAGCAGACAGCAAGGGGCCCAGCACCAAGGACAACGCAAACATCAAACCGATGCTGGCGCCCACCAAGGCCGTGCCTTTGGTGCGCACCGCGTCGCGGGTTTGGTCGGCCAGCAGTGCGGTGACGGCTGCGGAAATGGCCCCGCCACCTTGCAGGGCGCGGCCCAAGGCCAAACCGGCGACGCTGGTGGCCATGGCGCCGACGATGCTGCCCAGCGCCAGCAAGGCCAGCCCAAAGTAAATCACCCGTTTGCGGCCGAAGCGGTCAGCAGCCATGCCAAACGGAATTTGCAAACAGGCTTGCACCAAGCCATACACGCCCATGGCCATGCCAACGGCGGAGAGATCGTCGCCGCCTTCGTAATGGCGGGCCTCCAACATGAACACCGGCATCACCATGAACAAGCCCAACATGCGCATGGCGTAAATGCTGGCCAAGGAAAACGCCGAGCGCCGCTCGTCGGGCGTCATGCGGGATTCGTCAGGGGGCGTCAGGGTCACGGTGGGCACATTCAAAGCTGTAACCGTCGATTGTCTATCATGCACCATGGCCAAAGACAAAACCCATTACAGCTGCACCGAGTGCGGCGGCACCAGCCCCAAGTGGCTGGGCAAATGCCCGCATTGCGAGGCTTGGAACACCTTGGTCGAGGCCGTCTCAGCGCCTGACGGCGCGGCCAAAAACCGCTTTGCCCCGCGTGCTGGCTTAGCACCGGCCTCGGCGGTCACGGCCCTCTCCGACATCGAAGCGCAAGACGTGGACCGCACGCCCACCGGCCAAGACGAGCTGGACCGCGTGTTGGGCGGCGGCATGGTGGAAGGCGGCGTGGTGCTGATTGGCGGTGACCCGGGCATTGGCAAATCCACCTTGTTGTTGCAGGCCTTGGACGGTTTGCAGCGCAGCGGCCAAACCACCTTGTACGTCACCGGCGAAGAGTCGGGGGCACAAGTCGCACTGCGGGCGCGGCGCTTGGGGCTGGACAACAGCCGCGTGCAGGTG
>JBILIR010000293.1:0-2905 GCA_044368955.1 Limnohabitans sp. | reverse complement strand
CGCCTTGAAGGTACATCGCCAAGCGCTCTAAGCCGTAGGTGATCTCTCCAGTGATGGGTTTGCAATCGATACCGCCAACTTGTTGAAAGTAAGTGAATTGCGTGACCTCCATGCCGTTGAGCCACACCTCCCATCCCAAACCCCACGCACCCAATGTGGGGTTTTCCCAATCGTCTTCCACAAAACGGATGTCATTCGCCTTTAAATCAAAGCCCAGTGCTTCTAATGAGCCTAAATACAGCTCCAGGATGTTTGAGGGTGCTGGTTTGAGTACCACTTGGTACTGGTAATAGTGTTGCAGCCGGTTTGGGTTTTCTCCGTAGCGACCGTCCTTGGGACGTCTTGAGGGCTGAACGTAAGCTGCCTTCCAAGGCTCAGGGCCAAGTGCACGCAAAAAAGTGGCCGTGTGTGATGTGCCGGCACCCACTTCCATGTCCAAGGGCTGAAGCAAGGCACAGCCTTGATTGTCCCAATAGTTTTGAAGTTGCAGAATAATTTGTTGGAATGTCAGCATAGTTTCTTCAGATGAGTAGGTATTTTAGTGACTCTGTGTCGCCGACCTAAGCCTGGCGCCTGTCACTACAAAACTCAAAACAATCACAGAGCAAAGCACCCACATTGGCAACAATCCCCAGCGCCCTGCCCATTTTGTAAACCAAGTCACTCGGCCATCGCTGGCAGGTACATTGCCAATCAAAACGGTTTGCGTGTAAGGTTTTGCAACGGCTTGAACTTTTCCACTGGCATCGATGATCGCCGTCCCACCCGAATTGGTGGCGCGAATGGTGGGACGGTTTAACTCAATGCTACGCATACGGGCAATATGCAAATGCTGCGGAATTACCACCGTGTTGCCAAACCAAGCAATATTGCTCATGTTCACCAAGAGTGAAGGGATGTTTTTTTGATCGACATCGAATCTTTGCGCCAATTCCTCGCCGAACAAATCTTCATAACAAATTTGGATGGCGATGTTTTGGCCATTCCATACAAAGGGCACTGGTTTGAGTGGGCCGCGTATAAAGTCAGTGATTCCGAAATTGACCATCTGGTTGAACCACTTGAAGTATGTTGGGACGAATTCCCCAAATGGCACCAAGTGATGTTTGTTGTACAGGTACTCATCTGCGTTGGCTTTTAGCGCGATAGCGGAATTACCAAAACCCTTGTCTTTTTCAAAAGTGGGGATGCCGACGATGATGGCTTTTTTCCCTGTTGAAAAATGCGTGGATATTTTTTGCCATTCATCATTGGGTATGTCTTGGCGAAGATAGGGAATGGCTGTTTCTGGCATGACTACCAAGTCGGTTTCGGCTTGCACTGCTTTTTCGACATACCACTGAACAGCTTGCTCTCTCAGCTTCGTGTATTTCAAATCTTGTGGAATATTGCCTTGCAGCAAACTCACGCTGAAACTTATTTCATCAGAGCTTTTGTTGACATGCCATGGCACCATCAGCAATAACAAGACCACTAATGAATAGGCTGTGGACTTGGTAATCTTTTTATCTTTCCTTCTTTTGGAAAGACTTGATGCAATGCAGGCAGCAATGAATGCCGCTACCCAACCCACGCCATACACACCGACCCAAGGTGCAAATGTCACCAAGACGCTGTCAACATGTGCGTAACCGATTGCGCCCCATGGAAAACCTGTAAAAAATTCAGCTCTGGCTATTTCTGCAAGCGTCCAGCATGATGCAAATAAACTTGCATTCCAGATAGTTGCGTGAGACTTTTTTAATTTGACATAGAGTTGCACAGTCAAGGCGTAATAGATCGCCAAACCTCCGCACAACAAAAAGATAGCAGCTATAGTTAAGACGATAGGCAATCCACCAAAATGGTGAATGGATATGTACAACCACCACACGGATGCAATGAGCCAACTGGTCGAAAAAACCCAAGCTTGGATAATTGTTTGGCTTGGTTTTTTGTTTGATTGCAGTTTATTTAATATACCAGCCAAGGCTACGATTTGAAGCCACGCACTTGGTTCACCACTCCACGGTGAAGCCAATGCATAAGCTTGCAGAATGCCTAATGCAATGAGCAGGCCATAGTTTGTAATTGAACTCAACACTTATTTTGCTGCTACTTTTTTTACAGCCTTAAGCGAAACCATTTGACTGCCCCGCCTTTGGCGTGCATGACTTCAAATCGCAATCCAGCAATGTTGATGTTTTCTCCCTTTTGAGGAACATGCCCAATTTCATGCGCTATCAAACCGCCAATGGTGTCAAACTCTTCTTCTTTGTCTTGCATCAAGTTGACTGAAAAGGCTTTGTTCAACTTTTCAATAGAGCAATTACCTGCGATTCTGTAACTCTTGTCGGCCAAGGTGTAGATGTCGGTGGTGCTGGTTTCTGTGTCGAATTCATCTTCTATTTCACCGACAATTTCTTCCAGCACATCTTCTAGCGTGACCAAGCCTGCTATTTTGCCGAACTCATCAACCACCAAGGCGAGGTGATTTCGACTTTTTTTAAACTCTCGGAGTAAATCGACAAGGCTTTTGGATTCGGGTACATACAGCGCATTGCGAAGCAAGCCTTTGAGATGGAAGTCCGGTGCTCTTTGCAGTTTCAGCAAGTCCTTGGAGTGCAGTACGCCAATGATGTTTTCTCGGTTATCTTCAAATACTGGGTAGCGCGAATGACCAATGTCAATGACTTGGTGAAAGAGCTCGTCGCGCTCCATTTCAATGTCAATCATGTCAATGCGCGGTCCTGCCACCATAATGTCTAAGGCTCGCATCTCACTGATGCGCAACACGCCCTCCATCATTAAGCGGCTTTCGGGGCCTATCAAACTGTTTTTTTCAGCTTCAGACATGACCTCTAAGAGCATCGCCTTAGATTTAGGTCTGATTTGAAATGCTTTTAATAATTTACTGCGCCATTTC
>JBILIR010000292.1:0-2906 GCA_044368955.1 Limnohabitans sp. | reverse complement strand
GCTGTACTACCCGTATCTTTAAGCGCCTTCGCTCAGGCTGCTCGAGCACTCTGCTACAACTGTCCAACTGAATGGGCAGATTGGGGAGGCATGTTGAAACTGGTTAATCAGAAACTCAATATTTCAGTTCCTACTGACAACAAAAATTCTGGCCAATCGATGGCTGCATTGATTGCAGAAAAAAACAATCCTGTAGCTGACATTACCTACCTTGGTGGTCAATTTGGACCACAAGCGCGGGAAGCTGGTGTGCTCACCCCTTACAAACCCCAGCGCTGGAATGAAATCCCCGAAGGTTTTAAAGACAAAGATGGTTTCTGGTTCACCATACATTCTGGTACCTTGGGTTTGTTCGTGAACACCGCCGCATTGCGGGGTAAGCCAGTTCCGCGCTCATGGCAAGACCTCACAAACCCTACTTACAAGGGAATGATCGGTTACTTGAATCCAGCCAGCGCTGCAGTTGGCCAAGTAGGTGTCGTTGCAGTTAACTTGGCTCTGGGCGGCAATTACGAGAATTTTGATCCAGCCATCCGTTTCTTCAAGAACCTGCAGGCCAACTCACCCATCGTGCCAACGCAGACCTCTTATGCGCGTGTCATTTCTGGAGAGATTCCAATCTTATTGGATTACGACTTCAACGCCTATCGGGGCCAACACACCGACAAAGCACCAGTTCAGTTTGTAATTCCATCAGAAGGAACAGTTTCACTGCCTTACATCATGGGCTTGGTCAATGCGGGACCTAATGCTGATAACGGCCGCAAGGTACTTGATTTTGTGCTCTCGGATGAAGGCCAGCGCCACTGGGCCAACGCCTACCTTCGCCCCGTATTTGCTTCTGCCATGTCAGCCGAAGCACGCTCGCGCTTTTTGCCAGATTCGGAATACAAGCGCACACAAGCAGTGGATGTTTTTAAACTCGCTTCTGCAGCCAAGGTCATCGCTGATCGCTACCAAAAGGAAGTGGGCTGATTACTTCGCAAGTGATGCGGGAGCGATTTCAGCTTGCCGCACTGATGACACCCGTCGCAATTTTGTTTGCGGCCTTCTTCCTGCTGCCGTTGGCCCAACTTGTGGTCATCGGCGGCAGCGGCAAGCTAGGTTGGTCAGCTTACCTGGCCGTTATTTCCGAGATTAGATACCTAAAAAGTTTCAGTGCAACAATTGCGTTGTCGGTTGCAGTTACATTTTTCACGCTTGTAGTATCTGGCATAGCAGGCGTGTTTTTGGAGCGTAACCGATTTCGCGGCCGCACCCTACTGACAGCAATGCTGACTCTACCTCTGGCATTTCCAGGTGTTGTGATCGGTTTTATGGTGATCATGCTTGCTGGTCGACAAGGGCTTGTGCCTGACATCACCGATCTGCTTTTCGGTGAACGATTGGTCTTCGCTTATTCAATGGCTGGCCTGTTCATCGGCTATGTTTATTTTTCGATTCCTCGAACCATCCTGACTGTGATGGCGGCTGTTGAAAAGCTCGACCCAAGATTAGAAGAAGCTGCGCGTTCACTCGGCGCTAATCCATTCATGGTCGTCAGAGATGTCATATTGCCTGCGCTTAAACCAGCTTTTCTCGCTGCAGGCGCCATCTGTTTTGCAACATCGATGGGTGCTTTTGGTACAGCCTTCACACTCGCTACACGCATCAATGTTGTGCCCATGGTCATCTACACCGAGTTCACGCTCCAGGCCAATGTCGCCATGGCGGCTGCTTTGTCATTTGTTCTTGGCGGAATCACCTGGGCAGCACTCGCGTTTGCCCGTTCGCTGAGTGGTTCCTCAGTCGCCGCTTCTGGATGAGTTTCGTGCAAGCTTCAGTCAAAAAATCACGTCGATCACCCTTGTTTTGGGCGCAGCTTGCGTTCACTTTAACGGTGTGCGCGTTCTTAATCGTACCGGTGTTCATGTCAATGACAGCTGGCGTGACACTGAATTACATGACAGGCGTGTCTGGCGGTCTGACCACTCAATGGGTTGAAAAAGTATTGACCGATTACAGAGGTCCAATCCTATTGTCTCTACAACTCGCCTTAGCATGTCTGGTATGTACTTTGCTGTTGGGCATACCAGCGGCTTATGTGCTGGCCAAACGCCAAAACGCTTTTACCCGGGCTATTGAAGAATTACTTGTCATGCCAGTTGCAGTACCTGGCATAGCAACTGCGCTTGCGTTGATAGTGACCTATGGCAGCTCGGGTGGTTTTCGCACCAGCTGGCTTTTTATATTGGTAGGCCACGTGTTGTTCACACTTCCCTTCATGGTTCGCTCAGTTCTTGCTGTGATGTCATCGATCGATTTAAAAACGCTAGAGGAAGGCGCTAGGAGTTTAGGCGCAAACTTTAGCCAACGTTTCTTTGGCATTGTTTTGCCCAATTGCAGATCTGGGATTATTGCTGGCTCATTGATGGTGGTGACGCTTTCCTTGGGTGAGTTCAACATGACGCTGTTGTTGCACACACCTCTGACACAGACGCTGCCTGTTGGCTTGGCAGACACATACGCATCACTTCGGCTAGAAGTGGGCAGCGCGTACACATTGGTGTTTTTCGTCATCATCGTTCCGCTGTTGATGGCCATGCAATGGGCGTCAAACGCCATCAGCCAAAGAAAGCGAATATGAACACAGCAGGCAAGGTCAGCATTCGTCTTGAGCAATGCGCACGCACCTATGAAGACGACACACGCGCACTCGAAGCAACAGACCTCACCATTCAAGCAGGCGAAACAGTGGTCTTTTTAGGGCCATCCGGTTGCGGCAAAACCACCACTTTACGCTTAGTTGCTGGCCTTGATGAGCCTGATAAGGGTGGCAAAGTGTGGTTTGGCGACGAGGATGTGACTGCGGTTCCCATTGAACGGCGCAATGTGGGTATGGTCTTTCAAAGCTATGCGCTTTTCCC
>JBILIR010000014.1:0-10971 GCA_044368955.1 Limnohabitans sp. | reverse complement strand
TCGGATGTGGTGAAGGTAGATATTTTGTTGAATGGCGAGCGGGTGGATGCCCTCTCCATCATTGTTCACCGCTCACAGTCGCAGTACCGTGGCCGTGCGGTGGTCTCCAAAATGCGTGAAATCATCAGCCGTCAAATGTTTGACGTCGCCATTCAAGCAGCGATTGGCGCCAACATCATTTCGCGCGAAACCATCAAAGCTTTGCGTAAAAACGTGCTGGCAAAATGCTATGGTGGCGACATCAGTCGCAAGCGCAAACTTTTAGAGAAACAAAAAGCAGGCAAGAAACGCATGAAACAAATCGGATCGGTAGAAGTGCCCCAAGAAGCCTTTTTGGCGATATTGCAGGTGGAAGATTGATCGCCGCCATCACCGGCTTGGTCTTGGCCGCTTTTGTTGGCTATGCCGGCGCTTGGTACGCTGGCATTGTGGAAGGCAATTTTGCGTTGCTTTTGTTGATGGCCACCACCGTGACCGGTGTGTATTGGGTGGCTGAAAAATTGTATTTTTGGCCGAATCGTCAACGCACAGCCCAAGCTTTGCAAGACCAATATGCCAAGCGTGAACAAGAGTTGTCGCAGCAGGGCATCGCCACACCACCCGAGCACCAGCAGCTTGGTGCCAAGTTGGAAGAGATCTACCGCCAACCTTGGTGGCTGGACTGGACCGCAGGTTTGTTTCCCGTCATCGCCGCGGTGTTCTTTTTGCGTTCTTTTTTGTTTGAGCCCTTCAAAATTCCCTCGGGCTCCATGATCCCCACCTTGCATGTGGGCGACTTGATTTTGGTGAATAAATTCCATTACGGTATCCGTTTGCCCGTCATCAACCACAAACTGACCGACGGCAACGCGGTGCAGCGTGGCGACGTCATGGTGTTTCGCTACCCACCCAAGCCCAGCTTGGACTACATCAAGCGCGTCATAGGTATCCCTGGCGACGAGATCGCCTACATCAACAAGCAACTCACCATCAATGGGCAGCAGGTGGCCAAAACCGCCATCCCCGATTTTTTTGACGCAGACAATATGCGCTACAGCAAGCAGTTTGAAGAACCCATGCCGATTGGCAGCACACCGTCTGACATGAAAAATCTGCGGACCCACCGATTGTTAAACGAAGAACGTGCGCCAGCTTTTGTGAGTGGCATCGATGACTTTGCTTACAAAGAAAACTGTACTTACAACGTCGAAGGTTTTGTTTGCAAAGTGCCAGCCGGGCACTACTTCATGATGGGTGACAACCGCGACAACTCCTTGGATTCCCGCTATTGGGGCTTTGTCCCCGACCAAAACATCGTGGGCAAAGCCTTTTTTGTCTGGATGAATTTCGGCAACCCCTCTCGGGTCGGTGGTTTTGACTGACGATGGCCGAGGTGCATGAGAAGTTGACCACCTCGGGCTTGCAAGACAGGTTAAAGCACCGCTTTGCCCAGCCTCAGCTGCTTGAGCTGGCCTTAACTCACCGCAGTTTCAGCAGCCAACACAATGAGCGCCTGGAGTTTTTAGGCGACTCGGTGCTCAATTTGGCTATATCTCGAATGCTCTTTACAGCTTTGCGCGATCAGCCGGAGGGCGACCTCTCCCGTGTACGCGCCAATTTGGTCAAGCAAGACACCTTGCACCGTTTGGCGGTGGACTTGGGTTTGAGCGGCTTGATCCGTTTGGGCGAGGGTGAGATGCGCTCAGGTGGTCAAAAGCGTCCCTCTATCTTGGCCGACGCCTTAGAAGCCATCATCGGCGCGGTATTGATGGACGCTGGTTACCAGGCCGCTGAAAGCTTGGTGCTGCGATTGTTTGAGAAGGTGACCATCTCTCCGACGATGACCGCTGCTGCCAAAGACCCCAAAACCGAATTGCAAGAGTGGTTACAAGCACGGCGAATGCAACTGCCCATCTACCGTGTAGCGGGTACGACGGGGGCGGCGCACCAACAAACCTTCGATGTCGAGTGCGAAATCGCTGAGTTAAAGCAAGCCCAGCGCGGCATTGGTAACTCACGTCGCAGTGGCGAGCAAGCCGCCGCCGCCGCCATGCTCCAATGGCTGCAGGAGCATCCTTTATGACAGAACCTTTAAGCCTTGCATCAACGGGCACGCAACGCTGCGGCTTGGTGGCCATTGTGGGCAAACCCAATGTGGGCAAATCCACCTTGCTGAATGCCTTGGTGGGTCAAAAAATCAGCATCACTTCGCGCAAAGCGCAAACTACACGCCACCGTATCACTGGTATACGCAGCACGGGCGACACGCAGTTTATTTTTGTCGACACCCCTGGTTTTCAAACCGACCATGCCAATGCCTTGAACCGCTCGCTCAACAAAACCGTCATGGGCGCGGTCAGCGATGTGGACTTGGTGCTGTTTGTGGTGAATGCGGGCAGCTTTGCCGCTGCAGATGCCAAGGTGCTGGCACTGTTGCACAAAGGTATTCCGGCATTGCTGATTGCCAACAAGCTCGACAAAGTGCATCGCCGAGAAGACATCGCACCTTGGCTGCAAGAAATGCAAACACGCCACCCGTTTGCGCAGTTCATGCCCATGTCGGCGAAAAATTCCAAAGACATTGAGCGCTTGCTGACCCAGTGCCAAGCCTACTTGCCCCAGCAAGCTTGGTGGTACAGCGAGGACGAACTCACCGACCGCAGCGAAAAGTTTTTGGCCAGTGAAATCATCCGAGAAAAACTCTTTCGCTTCACCGGCGACGAGTTGCCCTACACCTCCACCGTCATCATCGATAAATTCAGCGAAGAGCCGGGCAAAACCGTATCTCGTATGGTGCGTATCGCTGCCACCATCGTGGTCGAGCGCGATGGGCACAAAGCCATGGTGATCGGCGAGGGCGGTGAGCGCTTGAAGCAAATCGGCACCTTGGCCCGTCAAGAGTTAGAGAAGTTGATGGACGCCAAAGTTTTCATTGAACTGTGGGTGAAGGTGCGCTCGGGCTGGGCCGATGACGAGGCGCGGGTGCGCAGCTTTGGCTACGAGTAAAGCTGCAACGCTAAGGGTTCTGGATGAACCCGCTTTTGTGCTCCACCACTATGACTGGAGCGAATCCAGCCGCATTTTGGAAGTCTTTACCCGTCACCACGGGCGGGTGGCCTTGGTCGCCAAGGGCGCCAAACGCCCCACTTCCAATTTGCGTGCCGTGCTGCTGCCCCTGCAACCCTTGTCGCTTTGTTATGGCGGCGACGCTGAAATTCGCACCTTGAAGAGTGCCGAGTGGGCGGGTGGCCATGTCATGCCCAGCGGTGAGGCTTTGCTCTCAGGCTATTACCTGAACGAACTCTTGTTGCGCTTACTGGCACGTGACGACCCGCACTCCGCGTTGTTTGACACTTACCGCCAGACCGTCAAGGTATTGGCCAGCGGTTTGGACAACACCATTGCAGCTTTGTTGCGTTCCTTTGAGTTGCTGCTGCTGCGCGACATTGGTTTTTTGCCAGATTTGTTTGTGCAAACTTTGACCCTCCAAGCCCTGAAGCCAGAGGCCAGCTATGCCTTGTTTGCAGAAGGTGGGCTCAGAGCCGTGGAGGAAGGCGTGGCTTTGCGCGGCAGCCATTGGCTGCAGTTGCATGCTGCTCTGGCCACCGATGCGCCCTTGACTGCCTTGCTGCGTTGCTGCGCTGAGTTCGCACCCGAGTTACGCAGTGCCTTGCAAACTCAGTTGCGCAACCTCTTGCACTACCATTGCGGCGTCAGCAGCTTGCGCACCCGCCAAGTGATGATGGAATTACAAGCTTTATGAACACCCATTTATCTGTCAACCTGAACAAAGTCGCGCTGGTGCGCAACACCCGCCATTTGGGCATTCCCAGCGTCACCCGTGCTGCCACCTTGTGTTTGCAAGCGGGTGCCCATGGCATCACGGTCCACCCGCGGCCTGACCAACGCCATATCCGCGACAGCGATGTGTTCGATTTGGCTGAATTGCTCAAAGCTTGGCCGGACCGCGAATACAACATCGAGGGCAACCCGTTTCACAACCTCATGACCTTAGTGGAAAAAGTGCGCCCTCAGCAAGTGACTTTTGTGCCCGATGCCGAAGGTCAGTTCACCTCCGACCATGGCTGGCGCTTTCCCGAGGATGCCCAACGCTTGCGACCCCTGATCGCCCAAGCCCAAGCCTGGGGTGCCAGAGTCAGCCTGTTCATGGACGCAGACCCTGCAGCCATGTCGTTTGCAAAGGAAGTGGGCGCTGACCGCGTGGAGCTTTACACCGAACCTTATGCGGCAAACCATGGCAGTAAGCAAGGCGCAGCGGTGCTGGCCGAGTTTGTCGAAACCGCCAAGGCAGCGCTGGCGGTGGGCTTGGAAGTCAACGCCGGCCACGACCTGAACTTGGCCAATTTGCGTGACTTTGTGCAAGCTGTGCCGGATGTGAAAGAGGTGTCGATTGGCCACGCCTTGATGGCCGATGCCTTGGAGATGGGCTACAGCGCCACGGTGCAAGCCTATTTGGATTGCCTCAAGCCATGAGCCAGATTTACGGCATAGGCACCGATATTTGCGATATACGCCGCATCCGCGCGGCGTTTGATCGCCATGGCGAGCGCTTTGCCCTGAAAGTGCTGAGCGAAGCAGAGATGCAAACCTTTCGTGCCAGAAGCGTCCGCTGGCCTGACCGTGGTGTGCGTTTTTTGGCGACCCGCTTTTCGGTGAAGGAAGCTTTCAGCAAAGCCATTGGTTTAGGGATGCGCATGCCCATGACCTGGCGGCATTGTGAAGTGGGGCGTTTGCCCAGTGGCCAACCCACCATCGTGCTGCATGGCGCTTTGAAAGAGTGGTGTGCCATGCACCAACTGCGTGCCCATGTCACCCTGAGTGACGAAACCGATTACGCCACCAGCCATGTGATTGTTGAACAAACCACTGCTTGAACCATGACGACTGTGAAACACGCCCCCCTGATTTTGGACATTGCTGGCAGCACGCTCAGCGACATTGATCGCCGCCGTTTGGCGCATCCCTTGTGCGGCGGCATGATTTTGTTTGGCCGCAATTGGGTGGATCGCCAGCAACTCAGCGCCTTGTGCGCAGACATCAAAAGCGTGCGAAGCGACGCCCTGATTTGCGTCGACCATGAGGGCGGTCGTGTCCAGCGTTTTCGCACAGATGGTTTTACCCATTTGCCGCCCATGGCTGAGCTCGGTCAACTCTGGTTCGATGATGACAAAGATGTACTCGGCAGTGGCGCTTTGAACGCCACCAACGCTGCCACAGCCTGTGGTTTTGTGTTGGCCGCGGAGTTACGTGCCTGCGGCGTGGACTTCAGCTTCACGCCTGTGTTGGACTTGGACTTTGGCACCAGCGGCGTGATTGGTGACCGCGCATTTGCCCGTGACCCGCGCATGGTGGCTGTGTTGGCCAAGAGCCTGATGCACGGTTTGTTGCAAGCTGGCATGGCCAATTGCGGCAAGCATTTCCCGGGGCATGGTTTTGTGAAGGCCGATTCGCACACCGATATTCCCATCGACAAGCGCAGCTTGAAGGCCATCTTGCATGACGATGCCTTGCCTTATGCGTGGTTGACCACCAGCCTAAGCAGCGTCATGCCGGCCCACGTGATTTACCCCAAGGTGGACGCTCGGCCAGCGGGTTTTTCCAAGCGTTGGCTCAAAGACATCTTGCGCCACCAACTGGGGTTTCAGGGCGCGGTGTTCAGCGACGACTTGTCCATGGCGGGGGCGCGGCTCATCGATGGCAAAGAAGTGAGTTACACCGAGGCCGCTGTGACAGCATTGCAAGCGGGTTGTGATTTGGTCTTGTTGTGCAACCAAAGTACACCTGACAGCCCCCAAGGCGGCAGCGCAGTGGACGAGTTGCTGGACGGTTTGGCCCATGCCCAAAAACATGGCCAATGGCAAGCCAGCGCTGCCAGCGAGCAGCGGCGCTTGGCCCTTTTGCCTTTCTCCAAGGCCTTGGATTGGACCACTTTGATGCAAAACCCCAGTTATTTGCAAGCTTTGAGCTTGCTGCCCTGAAAAAAGGCAGGCGACATACAGGGCGGCACAAAGCCTGCCAAAGCGGTTAAAATAGACACTCTTACCCCGAAGGCAACGGGGATTAGCAGGACTAAAGGATACCCATGGCAACCAAATCTGGCAAAACCTCTGTTGACGAGAGTGGTCTTCGTTTTACCAGTCGTGAGAATGGCTCCCCCTTTGCAGGCATGGGCAAAATGGGCGAAACCATGTCATGCATCAAATGCGGCATGCACAAACCCCGCCGTCAAGGCAGCCAACAGCGTTTTGCTGGCAGCTTGGCGTTTTTCTGCCATGACTGCAAACCACCAAAGCCCGCAGCACCTGCTGCGCCTAAAGCAGCTTGATTGCTTCGGGGCTACGCCCCTCGCAATGACCAAGATTGCTACGCCTCTGGTAATGACCAAGATTGCTTCGCTCGCAATGACGTCATTGCGAATCTAACTAGCTCGTCATTGCGAGGAGCGAAAGCGACGAAGCAATCTAGTGGGTTTCCCGACGCAAAGCGGGGAACAAAATGACGTCCCGAATACTGGGGCTGTCGGTCAAGAGCATCATCAAACGGTCAATGCCAATGCCGCAGC
The DNA here is from genome assembly GCA_044368955.1 of Limnohabitans sp. GTDB lineage: Bacteria > Pseudomonadota > Gammaproteobacteria > Burkholderiales > Burkholderiaceae_C > Limnohabitans. The sequence goes on along the minus strand of JBILIR010000014.1, from coordinate 4,409 downwards.
CACCTGCGGGCGGCATGCCGTATTCCAGCGCCCGAACAAAGTCGTGGTCATAAAACATGGCCTCGTCGTCGCCGCCGTCTTTGGCGTTGACCTGCGCATGAAACCGCGCCGCTTGGTCTTCGGCGTCGTTCAACTCGCTAAAGCCATTGCCAAACTCACGTCCCGTGATGTACAGCTCAAAGCGCTCGGTCACCTCAGGGTGGCTGTCGCTGGCACGGGCCAAGGGTGAAATTTCCACCGGGTGTTCACATATGAAGGTGGGTTCCCACAGCTTGTCTTCCACGGTTTCTTCAAAGTACAGCACCTGCAAACCCGCCAAGCTGCGCTGGGACAAGTGGTGCTTTTCTTCATTCAAACCCAACTTTTTCAAGGCGTTGATCAACCACGCGGCGTCATCCACATGCGCACCCGCCTCGGTGTGCTTTTGAATAGCTTCGCGGATGGTAAGTCGGGCAAAAGGCTTGGACAAATCCACCGGCTTGCCGTCATAGGTCAGCAGCAAAGTGCCCACGGCTTTTTGGGCGGCGTCGCGGATCAGGCTTTCGGTGAACTGCATCAGGTCTTGGTAATTCCAATAGGCCGCGTAAAACTCCATCATGGTGAATTCAGGGTTGTGACGCACCGAAATACCTTCATTACGGAAATTGCGGTTGATCTCGAACACCCGTTCGAAACCACCAACTAGTAAGCGCTTTAAATACAGCTCGGGGGCGATGCGCAAAAACATTTCTTGGTCCAGCGCATTGTGGTGGGTGGCGAAAGGCCGTGCGTTGGCGCCACCTGGGATGGGGTGCAGCATGGGTGTTTCCACCTCTAAAAAGCTGTGTTGCACCATGAACTCACGGATGCTGCTGACCGCTTTGCTTCGGGCCATGAAGCGTTGACGTGAGGTGTCGTCGGTGATCAGGTCGATGTAGCGCTGGCGGTATTTGATTTCTTGGTCGTGGATGCCATGAAATTTATCGGGCAAGGGTCGCAGGCTTTTGGTCAGCATGCGAATGGACGTGACATGCACCGATAGCTCGCCGGTTTTGGTTTTGAACACATGGCCTTCAGCGCCCACGATGTCGCCCAAATCCCAGTGTTTAAAGTCGTCGTAAATATCAACACCAATTTCTTCGCCCTTGACATACACCTGCATGCGGCCGGTGCTGTCTTGCAAAGTGGCAAAACTGGCTTTGCCCATCACGCGCTTCAAGACCATGCGACCAGCGATACGCACCGTGTGTTTTTCTTCCACCAAGGTTTCGGCGGTTTTAGCGCCATGTGCAGTGTGCAAAGCATCTGCATGATGCGCTGGTTTGAAATCGTTGGGGAAAGCCACCGGACCGCCTTGGGCCTGGCGAGCACGCATGGCGCTCAATTTGTCGCGGCGTTCTGCGATGAGTTGGTTTTCGTCTTGGGGCTCTGGGGAGGTGGTGTTTTCGGACATCCAAGGATTCTAAGAGTTCGCAGACAATGCAAGCTGTCATTGCAGAACACATCTAATCACCATGAGCGACACACCTACCCGCCCCGAACTCCCAGACCGTTTGTCTATCGATGCCCGCAGCCCGCATTACCTTGAGGCGGTGTTTCACCACGACATTGGCATTCGCTTCAATGACAAAGAACGCCACGATGTGGAGGAATACTGCATCAGCGAGGGTTGGATCAAGGTGCCAGCTGGCAAAACCTTGGACCGCAAGGGCAAGCCCCTGCTGATCACTTTAAAAGGTAGGGTAGAGGTGTATTACCGCTGACCTCAGGCGACTGAATCCGCGGGTTGCTTGGTCAACATGGCCAAAGCGTTGGCGATAGTTTTGCGTAAATCGCGGCGGTCGCAAATCATGTCGAGCGCACCTTTTTCCATCAGGAACTCTGAGCGCTGAAAGCCTTCGGGCAGGGTCACCCGCACCGTGCTCTCGATCACACGTGGACCGGCAAAACCAATCAAGGCCTTGGGTTCGGCAATCACCAAGTCGCCCATGAAGGCGAAACCCGCTGACACGCCACCCATGGTGGGGTCGGTGAGCACGCTGATGTAGGGCAGACCTTTTTGCGCCAAGCGGGTCAGCGACGCATTGGTTTTGGCCATTTGCATGAGTGACAGCAAACCCTCTTGCATGCGAGCGCCACCGGTGGCGGTAAAGCAAATGAAGGACACTTTTTGTTCGATGGCGGTGTGCACACCACGCACAAAGCGTTCACCGACCACCGAACCCATGGAGCCGCCCATGAAGTCGAACTCGAAACAAGCCGCCACCAGATTGATGCTGTGCACCGCACCGCCCATCACCACCAAGGCGTCGGTTTCACCGGTGTTCTCTAAGGCTTCTTTCAAACGCTCGGGGTATTTGCGGCTGTCCTTGAATTTCAAAGGGTCCATGGGCAACACCTCTTGCCCAATCTCGTAGCGCCCTTCGGGGTCGAGGAAAGCATCTAAACGCGCTCTGGCTGAAATGCGATGGTGGTGGCTGCACTTGGGACACACGTTTTGGTTTTCTTCCAAATCGTTTTTATAAAGCACGGTTTCGCAACTGGGGCACTTAACCCACAGACCCTCGGGCACGGTTCGCCGGTCAGCGGGGTCGGTTTGCTGGATTTTGGAAGGCAGCAGTTTTTCAAGCCAGCTCATGGTGTTCCTTAATCAACGTCCAAAGTCATTATGCGTCCAGCGCTTGGCGTATCTCGGCCATGAAGCTGCGGGCCTGCTCAGCCGCTTGGCCGCTGGGGGCGGCTTCGACCAATTGAATCAATTTGCTGCCAATCACCACCGCATCGGCCACTTGGCCAATGGTTTTGGCGGTGGCGGCGTCGCGGATGCCAAAGCCCACACCGACGGGGATGTGCACATGCTGGCGAATGCGCGGCAGCATGGCCTCGACCTCGTCGGTGTTCAAAGCACCCGAACCCGTCACGCCTTTGAGCGAGACGTAATACACATAGCCGCTGGCCACGGCCGCCACTTGCTGCATGCGTTTGTCGGTGCTGGTCGGGGCGAGCAAGAAAATCAAATCCATCTCGTGGGCCCGCAAGCTGGCGGCAAAGTCCACGCATTCTTCGGGGGGGTAGTCCACGATGAGCACACCGTCCACACCGGCTTTGGCGGCATCGCTCACAAAGCTGTTGACGCCGTGTTTCAGGTTGTAGTTCTCCACCGGGTTGGCGTAGCCCATCAACACAATGGGGGTGGCGCTGTCGGTGGCGCGGAATTCACGCACCATGGCCAGCACCTCGCCCATGCCCACGCCGTGGCGCAGCGCGGCTTCACCGGCTTTTTGAATCACGGGGCCGTCGGCCATGGGGTCGCTGAAAGGCACACCCAGCTCAATGATGTCAGCGCCGCCTTGCACCAGTGCATGCATCAGGCCCAAGGTGTGCGAGGGCTCTGGGAAACCGGCCATCAGGTAAGGAATCAAAGCTTTGCGGCCTGCACCTTTGAGTGCAGCCATGACGGTGGCAATGCGGCTCATGCTTTGCTCCCGTTCAATGCCGCCAGTGAAATGGCTTGCTCGCCTTTGACGGTTTGGCCTTGGCAGCTGGGGCGGCAGAAGAAATCGGCGTTGGACAAATCGGCCACGGTGCCAATGTCTTTGTCACCACGGCCCGAGAGGTTCACCAAGATGGATTGTTGCGGCGTCATGGTTTTGGCAAGCTTCATGGCGTGGGCCACGGCGTGGCTGGATTCCAGCGCGGGGATGATGCCCTCGGTGCGGCACAGATAGTGAAACGCATCCAGCGCTTCTTGGTCGGTGATGCCCACGTACTCGGCGCGGCCAATGTCTTTCAAAAACGCATGTTCGGGGCCGACGCCCGGGTAGTCCAGACCCGCGCTCACCGAATGGGTTTCGGTGATTTGCCCATTCGCGTCTTGCAACCGGGCACGCCGCGTTGCAGCGAGGCCGAGTGGCGACCCGACTCCATGCCTTCACCAGCGGCTTCGATGCCGATCAATCGGGTTTTCTCGAAGGGGATGTAGGGGTAAAAAATGCCCATGGCGTTGGAGCCGCCGCCCACACAGGCCAGCACCGCATCGGGCTGCAAGCCGTGGTGCATGCTCGGCATTTGGGCGATGCATTCCTCGCCAATCACGCTTTGAAAATCGCGCACCATCATCGGGTAGGGGTGCGGTCCGGCCACCGTGCCGATGATGTAGAAGGTGTTGTCCACATTGGCCACCCAGTCGCGCAAGGCCTCGTTCAAAGCGTCTTTCAGGGTTTTGCTGCCCGACTCCACCGGTACCACCGTGGCACCGAGCAACTTCATGCGGTAGACGTTGGGGTTTTGGCGCTTCACATCCTCGCTGCCCATGTAGACCACGCATTCCAAGCCATAGCGGGCACAAATGGTGGCGGTGGCCACGCCGTGCTGACCCGCGCCGGTTTCGGCAATGATGCGCGGCTTGCCCATGCGCTTGGCCAGCATGG
>JBILIR010000354.1:0-2929 GCA_044368955.1 Limnohabitans sp. | reverse complement strand
TGGTGACGGTCGCCTAAAAGCTGCCGCTGCGGTGATCATCGTATTCGTTTCGGTATAATGTCCGAAATTGGGCCGGGAGCTGACTGTCCGGTTCTGTACGTGGCTCGATGCATAGCGGCCGGTTAGCTTCCTTTTCTTTGGTTTTGAATTTTGGAGCACGGGCCCGTCACGGCATTGGGCGTGGCGACAGATTGTCCGAGATCAAAAGTTGACTGTGAGATTCAGCCGGATCCTGTCCAACCAGTCAGTGGCGGCATTTGTTCCGGCATAATCAGCATCGAGCGGCCGATAATGAACGAAAGTCGTATCCAGCATCAGGTATTTAGCCAGCGCAAATGTCACGCCCAGCGAGTGCAACTGGTAATTGGTCGAAATCGCCAGATTGTCATGGCTAAACGCTGCGAACACTGCATCGACGCCGACTTCGCTATACGCATATGAAACACGCCAATCACCCCGCCTTGTGGCGCGCCCGGCGGCCAGTTCAACTTAGACGCCGCTATCTGCTGATACCGCAGCGTCGAGGTTCCGCACATATTCGCCAGACAAAATGATCGGCCAGCGGTCCCCGAGCCCTGTGTAGGCAAGCGTCGCGATACCATCGACAAGACGAAAGTCAGACAGATAGCTTCCACTGGACAATAGGTTGCTGCGGAAATCCCCAGCATCGGCTGTAGCTATACTGTTGAGGCTGTAGTCGTAATAGCCGCCCGAGAGGCCAAAGCTCCAAGCCGCTGCCAACGGCACTGAAGCGCTTAATTGCCCACCCAGCATAGCGCTGCCCCGCCCGCCCAATGATTCCTCAATGATTACATAAGCCGCACGGGCCTCGACCGAAGTCCCACCGATGAATTTTGAGGTATACGTGACCCCGACGCCCTGCGGAACGAAATCACCGTCCCAGACCATGTCCGTGCGCTGAAAGATCAGCGGGAACTTGCCCCCATGCAACGTAAGGCCACCCATTTGGTAACGCAACCAGACCTGGTCTAGTGAGACATTAAAATCATCGACAAAGTTTCCGAGCGTAACATCCGTACTGTTCGGATCGCCGGGGTCGCCAGTTGAAAGCTGCGCCCCGATGGTCAAGCCCGGAATGGGGCTATATGTCGCCCGCAAACGGGCGCGCAAGGCGTTGCGCGATCTATCGACCGCATCGGTGTCCGAAAAGTTGAACTCCTGCCTCAATCGAATGTCGCCGCCAGCGGTAAGGCCCTCAACAAAACGGGGCTTGGATTCGGCCAACGTAGAAACCATATTTTTGGCGGATGGCATTGCTGAAGACGAAGTAGCTTCTGGCGCTGGCTCATTTAGCGTAACGGCCGTCATCGTCGTCTGCAGCAACATGAACTCAAGGCGCCCAATCCTTTTTGCCTGTTCCGCCAGCTGCCGTTCGAGTTCTAATACGCGATCTTCCTTGTTAATCGGCGCAACGAGGACTGTGGTGGCGGTAGTGTCAGCCGCGATGAACATGCAATCTCCTTTTCCGGAACCCCGGGATAGTCGCCCACGCATTAAGCGCTTGCACAACAGCATAATTGTATTTTAAGAGTCAAGTATACAATTTAACTAAGTGGAGATTGAGGTGAAATTTCGCTTGATCCGTTGGCATCGTTATCTCAGCCTCGCGGTGCTTGCCGTTTGGATGCTTCAAGCAGCCAGTGGTGTTATTCTGACATTCCACCGGGGTGTGGAGGATCGCATCATGGGTGTTTCGGGTAAAGAAGCCGACCCTGAGGCCATTGACCGTGTTTTCACCCGCATCAAGCGAGACTATGGCAAGCCGACTGAGATGTTCGCGGGCGGCGATGGTCCCGGACGCTTCGACGTATTGCTGGAAGAAAAGGAAGGACGGCAGGTGCGTGTGTGGATTGACGCCGCGGACGGTCGTATTCTTGGTAGCGACCTATGGAGTGGGCCCTTCGCCGAGCAGCGATGGCTCAACCTAATGTTTGAGTTCCACAACTCCTTCCTGAACGGGAAAACCGGTAAGAAGATCGTAAGCGTTTCGGGTATGTTACTCGTTACTAACCTGCTGCTTGCCTTGTGGATGGTGTGGCCCCGGCGCGGCAAATGGCGTGAGCTTCTGATCCCGAAGCAGGGGCTCAAGGGTACATCCGCAATATTCGTCTGGCACAGAGCAATAGGTCTCTGGTTCCTGCCCATCGGCGTCATCCTGATACTAGCGGGATCGATCATGATATGGCGTGGGGAACTTGAAAGTTCTTTAAAAATCGGTCCATTACCGCCAACGAAGTCGCAGTTTTCAACTGCGAGTATTCCACCGCTACCACCGTCAACCGCGATCGCGGCAGCGACGGCGCGTTACCCTGGCGGCAAGCTTGCGGTCCTCGTGCTGCCGACCGAAGCCAAACCATGGTTTCTAATTCGCCTAACTCGTCCCGGGGAGCTGCGCCGCACGCTTGGCACTACGACCGTTTATGTCGACGCACTGACCGGTGAAATCCAGAGCGCGTGGAGTCCAGTTGACGCGCCCAAGCTCGCTTATATCATTGACTCGCTTTATGCTGTCCACACCGGTGAATGGGGCGGATTCCCCAGCCGGCTCCTTGTACTTGCCACCGGCGTTTGGATTATTACCATGATCATACTTGGCGTGGCTTTGTGGTTGGACCGTCAGCAGAAGCAACGTATGCGGCGGGATTCGACGCAATAGACGACACTCAGGCGGCGGCGTCAACTGCAGCTCGAAGGCGTTGGGCAATTTCTTCGATCTGTATCTTTGAAATGATCAAGGGCGGCGATAGCGCCAGAATGTCACCGGTTGCTCGAACAAGCATTCCATTTTCAAGCGCCTTGCCGAACGGGACATCCCGTTGACCAGTGGCGCTATAAAATTTGTCAGCACTGTCGGCGGGCTTGGGCCCACCTTCGCCAGCTTCGCCTTCGCTCGCATAAACTCCTGTGG
>JBILIR010000289.1:0-2948 GCA_044368955.1 Limnohabitans sp. | reverse complement strand
TATATGGACCAAGTAGCTTGCCAACCACAGTCTTGCATGGTTATGCAAATAGCCGCTGAAATACAGTTGCCGCACGGATTGATCGATCACGGGAACGCCAGTTGCGCCATGAAGCACATCGTCTGGCAAGGACTGCACATAAGCATCGTCTGGTAACACGCCTTCATGCAGGTTTTGCAAGATATCGTCACCCAAAGCATCTTGCACATGTTGAAAATATTCACGCCACGCCAACTCGAACATGAACTTGTGCTGCACCCCTATGCGGTGCGCTTTGTACACATGCTGTGCGACTTGGGGCACGCTCAACAAGCCATGGGTCAGGTAAGGAGACAACAGCGTCACCGCGCCATTAAGGTGGTTGCGGGTTTGGGCGTATTCAAAGGGTCGGATCGACGCCAAGCGCGAGTGCGCGGCATGAAGATAAGGCTCGAATAACTGCTGATCCAAAAACAATTTCATGGGGCTGACGTACCCGCAGCAGCATTGGGGTATTGCAGCGCTTGCGCCAACGCATCCATGAACATCGCCGCCACATCAAACCCAGTTTGGTCGGTGATTTCACGAAAACAGGTGGGACTGGTGACGTTAACCTCGGTCAGGCACTCACCAATGATGTCCAAACCCACCAGCAGCAAACCTCTGGCGGCCAAGACCGGGCCGATGGCGTGGGCGATTTCACTGTCGCGTGGGCTTAAAGCTTGGGCCACACCTTTGCCACCTGCAGCCAAGTTGCCTCGCACCTCGTTGCCTTGGGGGATGCGAGCCAATGCGTAGGGTACGGGCTTGCCACCAATCACCAAGACACGCTTATCGCCTTGGGCAATGGCAGGGACGAACTTTTGCACCATGACACTGGTGGCGCCATCTTGGTTCAAGGTTTCGATGATGCTGCCCAAATTCATGCCGTCTGCTCGCACCCGAAAAATACCCATGCCCCCCATGCCGTCCAAGGGCTTCAAGATGATGTCTTGGTGCTGGGCATGAAAAGCACGAATCGCCTCCGCCTGACGGCTTACCAAGGTGGGCGTGGTCCATTGGGCAAACTCTATGAGGGCGAGTTTTTCTGGGTGCTCGCGCAGCGCACTGGCGCGGTTAAATACCTTCGCCCCTTCACGCTCGGCTTGGCTGAGCAAGTGGGTGGCGTAGAAGTATTCGCTGTCAAAGGGCGGGTCTTTGCGCATGAGCACCGCGTCCATCTCGCACAAAGCTTTGGCGCTGGTCTCTTCGATGCGGTACCAGCCGTCTGCATGGTCTTTCAGTTGCAAGCGCTGCATCACAGCACTCACGCGTTCGCCACGCTGCCACTGCAAGTCGGGTGTGCCGCACACCCATACCGCATAGCCACGCGCTTGGGCTTGGCGCATCATGGCCAAGCTGCTGTCCTTATCGAGCTTGAAGCCATCAACAGGGTCGGTAATAAACAATAAGTTCATACACCCAAGGTTACCAGCACCGGCAGGCCAGAACGGCCCGGCGGCGCATTAAATTTCGATCTTGCTACCCATCTCCACCACCGAGTTGCTGGGCAGGTTTAAAAAGTCAGCCGCCGCACTGGCATTGAGGTACATCTGGGCAAACAATTTTTCCCGCCACTGCGACATGCCGCCGCCCACGGTGGGCACGATGCTGTCACGCGAGAGGAAATAGCTGGTGCTCATGGGGTTGATATTGCCCAACTGCCCTTTGAGCAAGGACAAGGCACCTGGCACATCGGGGTCGTCTTTGAAGCCATAGTGGATCATCACCTGCCAACACTGGTGTCCCATATCGGTGAGTTCTATGCGTTTGTCGTTGGATATCCAAGGCACCTCATGGCTGCGCACCGAGACAAACAAATTCTGGGCATGCAAGACCTTGTTGTGCTTCAAGTTGTGTAACAAGGCGTTGGGCACGATGCCGTCTTCCGAGGTGAGGAAGACGGCCGTACCTTCCACGCGGGTAGGCGGCGCGATGAACAATGCATCTAGAAATGAAGGCAAATCAATGGCCTCATCGCGGGTCTTGTGGTGCAGCAAAGCGCGGCCGTCGCGCCAGGTAAGCATCAACAACAAAATCATGCCGCCAATGAACAAGGGGAACCAGCCGCCGTTGGCCAGTTTGAGCATATTGGAGCTCCAAAACGCCAAGTCCACCACAAAGAACACCAAGGTGACGCTGATGCACAGCCACAGCGGGTACTTCCATGCATAGCGAATAACAAAGAAGGTCAAGATGGTGGTGATCAACATATCGGTACACACCGCAATGCCATAAGCCGCCGCCAAATTGCTGGAGGTTTTGAACATCACCACCGCCAAAACAATCAACACAAACAGGCCCCAATTCACAAAGGGCATGTAAATCTGTCCCGTATGCTTTTCGCTGGTATGTTGAATTTGCAGCCTAGGCAAAAAACCCAGCTGAATGACTTGCTTGGTCACGCTGAAAGCGCCAGTGATCAGCGCTTGGGAGGCGATAACGGTAGCCGCTGTTGCCAAAATCACTAAGGGAATCAGCGCCCAATCGGGGGCCATGTTGTAGAAGGGATTTTTCACTGCTTCTGGTTGGTTCAGAAGCAACGCGCCTTGGCCAAAATAGTTCAGGGTCAGACATGGCATCACGATACCAAACCAAGCCAAGCGAATCGGTTTTTTGCCGAAATGCCCCATGTCGGCGTACAAGGCTTCGCCGCCCGTCACACACAAAACCACTGCACCCAAAATCAAAAAAGTGGTGCCAGGCTGTTCCCACATGAACTTCACTGCGTAGTAGGGACTGATGGCCCACAAAATCGTGGGATTGCTGGCGATGTGGTAAACGCCCAAAGCTGCAATAGCGATAAACCAAACCGTGGTGATGGGGCCAAAAAACTTGCCAATACCAGCGGTACCACGCTTTTGAACCGCAAACAAACACAGCAAAATAAGCAGGGTCAAGGGGATAACATAGCCCTTGAAGTCGGGTGA
>JBILIR010000288.1:0-2951 GCA_044368955.1 Limnohabitans sp. | reverse complement strand
GAGGTGGTGGCCATCTTGGTGCCGCTGGTGAAGGCTTTTTTGAACACCCCCAAGGCCTGAGATGAGCCAGCCTTTGAAGCATTATTTGCACTTTGCCGATGCGTCTGCCGATGACTACGCTTATTTGTTCAGCCGTGCGGCGCTGATCAAGGCGAAGTTCAAGGCCTATGACAAACACCAACCGCTGGTAGACCGCACCTTGGCGATGATTTTCGAGAAGGCCTCGACCCGCACCCGCATCAGCTTTGAAGCTGGCATGTACCAAATGGGCGGCGCGGTGGTGCATCTGACCACGGGCGACACCCAACTCGGTCGGGCTGAGCCCATTGATGACAGCGCCAAAGTCATCAGCCGCATGGTGGACTTGGTGATGATTCGCACCTACGAGCAGACCAAGATCGAGCGCTTCGCTGCCAACTCACGTGTGCCCGTCATCAACGGTTTGACGAATGAATTTCATCCCTGCCAAATCTTGGCTGACCTTTTTACCTTCATCGAGCACCGCGGCGACGTGAACCATTCCTTGGATTGTCTCAAAGGCAAAGTGGTGGCGTGGGTGGGGGACGGCAACAACATGGCCAATACCTGGTTGCAAGCGGCTGACCTCTTGGGCTTCACGGTACATGTCAGCACCCCCAGTGGCTACGAGGTGAACCAAGCCGTGGCCGGCGTGAAAAACACCGATTGCTTCAAAGTGTTCACAGACCCGTTACAAGCTTGCCAAGGCGCAGACTTGGTCACCACCGACGTGTGGACCAGTATGGGGTACGAGGCGGAAAACGAAGCTCGTATGAAAGCCTTTGGCGCTTGGTGCGTGGATGAGCGCATGATGGCGCAAGCCAAACCCGAAGCGCTTTTCATGCACTGTTTGCCTGCCCACCGTGGCGAAGAGGTGCAAGCCGAGGTGATCGACGGCCCGCAGTCTGTGGTCTGGGACGAAGCGGAAAACCGTTTGCATGTGCAAAAGGCGTTGATGGAATGGTTGTTGCTGGGTCGGCTTTAATGCCGTCATCGCGATGAGCGAAGCGAAGAAGCGATCTTCAGATTGCTTCGCTTCGCTCGCAATGACAAAGCTCTAGCCACCGTACAACCAAGGCATGTCCATCACCGCCGCACCGCCCACACGCATGGCGGTGTCCCGCCCCCAAGCCAATACGCCACTGGCGTGAAACAACCGCGCATTGCGCCGCGCTCTGGCCTGTACCTTGGCAACGCGCTGCCAACGGGATTGCGCATAGGCTTGCAAGCGTTGCTCAACGCTCAGCCCCGCTTGCGACCAACATTGCGCCAATACCTGCGCGTCTTCAATCGCCATGCCAGCACCTTGCGCCAAGTAAGGCAGCATGGGATGGGCTGCGTCACCTAGCAAAGCCACCCGGCCCTTGGCCATATCACTGGCACTGCGCAAAGGAGGGCGATCAAACAAGGCCCATGCTCGCCAATGCTCGGCCATGCCAACCAAGTCTTGCAAGCCGCTGCAAGTGCCTTGGAGGGCGAGCTGCAAATCGTGGGAGGTTTGTTCTGTGCTGCGCTGGGTGTCCCAAGCGGCCTCGGTGGGTGTGTCGTTTGACTCAACCAACACCACCAGATTCAACCACTCGCCTCCTCGCACGGGGTAATGCACCACATGCAATCGAGGCCCCAACCACAAGCCCATGGCATCGCTGCGCCACGCTGCAGGCAAGACATTGCGCGGCAGCAATGTTCGGTAAGCCCAGTGACCGCTGGATTGCAAAGGCTGAGCGCCCCACACCTGAGAGCGTACGGTACTGTTGATGCCGTCGGCGCCAATGAGCGCTGAATTCTGCTCTACCAACAGACTGTTGTGAATATCTGTCCAATGCGTATTCAAGCGTAAGTCGCAGCTGCCCTTGGATTGAAGCGCGTTCAACAAAATACCGTGTAAATCTGCGCGGTGAATGGTGAGGTATGGCGCACCATAACGCTGCTCAAACGCCTTTGACATGGGCAAACACCCCAATTGCCGGCCGTTTTTCGCATCCATCACCTCGAGCTGTGAGGGCACAAAACCTTTGGCTTGCAACGCCTCCCAAACGCCCCAGCTTTGCAGACGCCGCACTGCGTTGGGCCCCAAGCCAATACCTGCGCCCACTTCAGTGAACGCAGGGCTTTGCTCATGCAACTGCGTGGTCACACCGGCTTGACCCAAGGCCAACGCCGTGGCCAAGCCCCCCAGTCCACCGCCTACCAACAAGATGTCGTGCATAGACCCATGCTAGCAAGCGCTTGGCGCGGTTTGTAAGTAGATTGACAAAATTTCGTAAGTGCCACATACTTTTGTAGCTGGCAAATGGAGTAACTTATGACCCGTAGCACCGCCCGAGTGGGCACCAATAACCGGAGCCAAATCGTGACCATCCCCTTGGCATTTCGCTTTCCAGAGACGATAAAAACAGTTTATGTACGCAAAATTGGCGACGATCTGGTGTTGTCACCACGGCCAGACAATTGGGCAGATTTTTTAGGCCTTGGCCCCCAAGTCAGCGAAGACTTCATGGCCACGCTGGAAGACCAAGCCGTTCAAGAGCGAGAAAGCCTTTGAGCGCTTTGTACCTCTTGGATACAGACACCTGTGTGGCCCTGCTTAGGCGCAACTCACCCAGCCTGCTCAAGCGCTTGCAAAACATCAACCCCGTCCATTTGGCCATGTCCATGGTGACTTGGGCTGAACTGCAGTACGGTGTGCAAGCCTCCAACCGTGTTGAAGAAAACAGGTCCGCTGTAGAGTTGCTGGGGCAACACATCAAATCACTCGATTGGAACCATGAAGCCGCCATGCACTATGCCCATGTTCGACATGCTTTGAAAACCAAGGGCAAGTTAATCGGCAGCAACGACTTGATGATTGCCGCCCACGCCCTTAGCTTGGGCGCAACCGTGGTAACCAATAACACCCGCGACTTTAAACGTGTACCGCAGTTGTCTTTGGA
>JBILIR010000286.1:0-2975 GCA_044368955.1 Limnohabitans sp. | reverse complement strand
ATTGGGCATGATTGAAACGCGTGGCTTGGTGCCTGCGATTGAAGCGGCGGACGCGATGACCAAAGCGGCTGAAGTTCGCTTGGTCGGTCGCCAGTTTGTCGGTGGTGGTTATGTGACTGTGTTGGTGCGCGGTGAAACTGGCGCTGTCAACGCGGCGGTTCGTGCCGGTGCTGATGCATGTGAGCGCGTGGGTGATGGCTTGGTGGCAGCACACATCATTGCCCGAGTCCATAACGAAGTCGAAGGCATGTTGCCTTCCGCACCTTCGGTCTAACGATTTTTAACAATACCCAATCAGGAGATTGACATGGCAGATAACAGAGGAATTGCATTGGGCATGATTGAAACGCGTGGCTTGGTGCCTGCGATTGAAGCGGCAGACGCGATGACCAAAGCAGCTGAAGTTCGCTTGGTCGGTCGCCAGTTTGTCGGTGGTGGTTATGTGACCGTGTTGGTGCGTGGTGAAACTGGCGCTGTCAACGCGGCGGTTCGTGCCGGTGCTGATGCATGTGAGCGCGTGGGTGATGGCTTGGTGGCAGCACACATCATTGCCCGAGTCCATAACGAAGTCGAAGGCATGTTGCCAGTATCGCCTGATAGCCATGGTGGTGGCCTTGATGGTGAAATCACCATGATTCGCAGTTGATCTGTTCTTTCGTGAATTGAACTTCATCAGACCATGAACGCACATCCCCAAACATTGTGTTGGTTGAACAGGGCGCTGTCACATGAGCTAAGTGCCGTTCAGCAGTACCAAGCACAAAGCGTTCTGGCAAAAATATGGGGTGAAACGTCACTGGCCAACTATTTAAAACAAGAAGCAGTGGGCGAGTTGACGCATGCTGAGAGGCTGATGGAACACCTGATCATGCTTGGCGTAGCTCCGAATGCGTCGGCTCTGGCGCCTGCCAGACTTGGTCGAACGGTCGATGAGTTGTTACAGGTGAATCGGCAGATGGAATTGGGTGCTGTTCACATCTACCAAGAGGCTGTTTTGCACGCCAACCGTGTGCGAGATACTGGTTTCGCTGCTTTGATGCATTCGATTTTGGATGAGGAGCGGGTTCACTTGACTGAACTTGACCAAATGATGTCGGAGCGTAAAAACCATGTCTGATCACATCGGTGAATGGGAAACCCGCGGAAAGACACAGACCTTGTTCCGTCGCTTCAATTTTGAGCGGTATGCTCAAACAAGGGACTTCATGGATGCGTTGTCCGAATTGGCGCAAGCCGATGGTGTGCATCCTCAGAATATCAATTTCAGCAGTACTTATGTCAATGTCACCCTTGACCCGACTGATTCAGGCTTAGCCAATCATTCGCTGGCCCAGCGCATTGATGCGCTTTACAAGCCGACCGGAAATTGACTCATGGCCACGCACGTGACAGCCGTTATCAACCAAAAGGGCGGTGCTGGAAAAACAACGCTGGCAATGAACTTAGCCGCTGGATTGGCCACGCGTTTCAATACGGTCGTGGTTGACTTGGATCCGCAGGGCTCTGCGTTGCAGTGGGCCAGTCAGGGAAGCACCCCTTTTCCCGTTCCAGTCAAGCAGATTCAAGGCAAATGGGACGCCCAGGGTTTACGTCAGAGTTTTCGAGCTTTTGCACATGTGGTGCTGGACTGTCCACCTTCTTTGGAGAGCCATGCTTCGGTTCAAGCTCTACGCGCCTGTGATTTGGCACTCATCCCCGTATTGCCTTCGCCAGTAGACCTTTGGGCGAGCCTGCGATTGCCACAGGAAATTGACGAAGCGCGTCGTCTTCGGCCCCAACTCAAGGCCTATTTGGTGCTTAACCAAATGGAGCCCCAAAGCGCTTTTTCTGCTGCCATGACAGATGCTTTGGCTGATTTCGGCTTACCCGTTTTGCAGTCCCGTATTCGCCGCCGTGCTGCATTTCGAAATGCAGCACTCGATGGCGTATCTGTCTACCAGATGGGTGGACGTGGTTCGCCTGCCATGGCAGACATTGAAGCCATTATCAAAGAGGTCCTCACAAAATGACGAATTTGAAAGACAAACTCGCTGCTAGTTTGCGCCAAGCCAAAGCAGGCGACCCAGCACCTGGCAAGCCCATCGCAAAAGCCATTAAAAAAACTCAGCGCAAGCCATCTCCTGCCTCGGCTGTGAAGGGCCAAGCCACTGAGCCCAAAGACCAGCGCCCAATACCCACACCAGAGGTTAAGCTCGCCAGCGCTGCTGGTTTTGGTTTCCCAGAACGCATCTGGCCCGATTGACCCTGTACAGGGAATTCTCATGCCCAACAACAATTCCAGAACCTATTTGCCACGTCAGCAGGCTATGACACGAACGCAGTCACAGCCAGAAACTTTTTTGATGCGTGCTAGCTCATCCAGCTCTTCGCTGTCGGGCGATCCACTGGCAGAGCACCGAGTTATGGGCGAGCCTTATTACCGCACCGTCGCTGATGAGGTCGAACTTTACGAAGCCGCCTACTCTGTGCGCATGCCCATCATGCTCAAAGGACCAACCGGTTGTGGCAAGACGCGTTTTGTCGAATACATGGCTTGGAAGTTGAATAAACCGCTGATCACCGTGGCGTGTAACGAAGACATGACTGCATCCGATCTGGTGGGCAGATTTCTGCTCGACGCCAATGGCACCCATTGGCAAGATGGGCCGCTTGCCTTGGCAGCACGGCATGGAGCGATTTGCTACCTCGACGAGGTGGTGGAGGCTCGGCAAGACACCACGGTGGTGATCCATCCATTGACGGACGCCCGACGCGTGTTGCCGCTGGAGAAAAAAGGCGAGCTGCTGCAAGCTCACCCCGATTTTCAAATTGTGATTTCTTACAACCCAGGTTACCAATCGCTGATGAAGGACCTTAAGCAGTCCACCAAGCAGCGTTTTGGCGCCTTGGATTTCAGTTACCCCGAGCATGAGATTGAAGCTGAAATTGTGGCGCACGAATCAGGGGTAGGACTTGATGTGGCCAAAAAGCTCGTC
>JBILIR010000284.1:0-2981 GCA_044368955.1 Limnohabitans sp. | reverse complement strand
AAAGTCGCCGGCTTGGACTTCGATTTCGCCCAAGTCGTTTTTAAATTCTTCGATAGGCACATAGGCCTCTGATTTCAGCCCCGCATTGACCACCACGTGGTTGTGCTCGACGCGGATGACTTCAGCGGTGATGACTTCACCGGTGCGCATCTCTGAGCGTTTCAGGGATTCTTCAAACAGGGCTGCAAAAGATTCAGACATTCAATTTCCTAAATTCGTCGGCCAAGAGGCCTACCCAGCAAAGGGTAGATGAAAAACTTGATCGACTTTTGTCGCGGCTAAACCGCAGTTGGGTGAAACAACCTCGACACCAGTGCGCCATGCAGCGCGAGAGGGATGCCGAGGAACCTGTCAGGTGCGGCCGGAGCCAAACACCTGTTTGCTTTGCCACCAGTTCAACACTTGCGCCACCGAATCGTCGATGGAGAGCGAGGAGTTGTCCAAGTGCATTGCGTCTGGCGCGGGCTTGAGAGGTGCAATGCTGCGCTGTGTGTCGCGAGCATCACGCGCTTCCAAGTCTGCGCGAAGAGCCAAGATTGTAGTGGAAAAACCCTTTGAAATCAGTTGCTTGTGCCGCCGCTCTGCTCTTTTTTCTGCGCTGGCGGTCAAAAACACCTTCAAAGCGGCCTCGGGGAAGATGACGGTGCCCATGTCGCGCCCATCGGCCAAGAGGCCGGGCAGGCGGGCAAAACCATGCTGCAAGTCCACCAAAGCCTGACGCACAGCGGGCAAAACCGATACTTTGGATGCGTTCATGCCCGCTTCTTCGGTACGAATATCCTCAGAAACATTGACGCCCGACAGAAGCACATACTCACATTCAAAGCTCACAGGGAGGTGGCGGGCCAAGTCGGCGATGGCTGCTTCATGGGTGGCGTCCAGCGCCAAACCTGCTTGCAAAGCGGCAAAAGCGGTGACACGGTACAGCGCCCCGCTGTCCAAATAGTGGTAGCCCAAACGCTGGGCCACCAGCGCTGCAAGCGTGCCCTTGCCCGAGGCGGTGGGGCCGTCGATACAAATCACTGGCACTGTTGCGGCGTGGGACAAAGCGAACAATGCCTCGAAGTAATCGGGGAAGGTTTTGGCCACGCATTTCGGGTCTTCAATGCGCACCGGCAAACCGGCGGGGTTGAAGGCGGCCAGCGAAAAACACATGGCGATGCGGTGGTCGTCGTAGGTGTGGATGCTGGCGGCTTGCCACTGTTGAACAGGGTGGACGCGAATCCAGTCAGCGCCTTCTTCGACAAGGGCACCGAGTTTTCGCGCTTCGGTGGCCATGGCGGCGATGCGGTCGGTTTCCTTCACACGCCAGCTCGCGATGTTGCGCAAGGTGCTGGGGCCGTCGGCGTACAAAGCCATGACGGCCAAGGTCATGGCGGCATCGGGGATGTGGTTGCAATCGAGGTCAATCGCTTTGAGCGGCCAAGCACCGCGTCGGGTTTGCACCCAGTTGGGGCCGCTTTCAATCACAGCGCCCATTTGGGCGGCGGCGTCCATGAAGCGGATGTCGCCTTGGATGGAGTCTGCGCCCACACCTTGAATGCGCACCCCTTGTTCGGACGCCAAAGCGCCCAAAGCAATGAAGTAACTGGCCGAAGAGGCGTCGGCCTCCACATGCAAAGTGCCAGGCGAGGTGTAGCGGCTGCCAGCAGGAATGGTGAAACGCTGCCAGCCTTCGCGCTCAACCGTCACGCCAAAGCGCTGCAACAGGTTGAGGGTGATGTCGATGTAGGGCTTGCTGATGAGTTCGCCCACCACCTCGATGACCACATTTGTTTTGGCGACCAGCGGCAGCGCCAATAGCAAAGCGGTGAGGAACTGGCTGGACACATCGCCACGCACTTGGATGGGCTGGTCCAACTGCAAACCTTGGTGGCCTTGCAGGTGCAGCGGCGGAAAACCGTCTTGCCCTTGGTAAGCAATGTCACAACCCAGCTGGCGCAGCGCATCGACCAAGTCGCCAATTGGGCGCTCATGCATACGCGCCACACCATGCAAACGCGCTTTCACGCCCATCAGCGCCAAGGCGGCGGTGAGGGGGCGCATGGCGGTGCCGGCATTGCCCATGAACAAGTCCAACTCAGCGCTGGGTGCTTGACCACCCAAGCCGGTGATGCTGACCGTGCTGCCGGCCTCCACCACTGCGCAGCCCATTTGGCGCAAAGCATTCAGCATCACGCGGGTGTCGTCCGAGTCCAGCAGGTCGTGCAAGGTGGTGGTGCCTTGGCACAAAGCCGCGAGCAACAACACACGGTTGGAAATGCTTTTCGAGCCAGGTAGGGTGACCGTGCCTTGCGCACTTTGCAGGGCGGGGACGTCGAGGAAGGCGGTGGCGAACATGAATTTAACTTTCAATTCTCGTCGCCAGCTTGCATATCCCAGCCAGCACGGACTTGGCTGGCTCTGGCGATCAGCAGCTGTAATGCTTGCAAGTCATTGTTTTCAATGGATGTTTCAAATTCCTTGAGGGCAGCTTGGAAGTGATTCAACTGGGTCAATACCTCGGTGCGGTTGGCGCTCAAGATGTCTCGCCACACCGCAGGGTCGCTGGCGGCAATGCGGGAAAAATCACGAAAACCCGGCCCCGCCAACTTCAAAAAAGTCTCACCTTCGGGTTGGGCGATCAGGGCATTGACCGCGGCAAAGGCCAACAAATGCGGCAGGTGGCTGACTGCAGCAAAGGTTTGGTCGTGTTGATCCGGACTCATATGGTGAACCCGACTGCCCAGCGCTTGCCACAGTGCTGTAGCTTGTGCGATTTGCACGGGCGTGTTGTGCGCCAAGGGCGTGAGGATGAGTGCACGGTCTTGGTAAAGCGAAGCCTCGGCATGGTGCACACCCGCTTGGGCTTTGCCAGCTATAGGGTGGGCAGGCAAAAAACAGTTCAAGCTTTCGCCCAAATGCGCTTGGGCGGCGGCAACCACATCGCACTTGGTGGAGCCCACATCCATCAGCAAACAGTGTTTGTCTAAATGTGCGGC
>JBILIR010000283.1:0-2983 GCA_044368955.1 Limnohabitans sp. | reverse complement strand
CAAAATCCTGTTAAAGTGCATAGAAGTGGTATTTAGTGCAAAAATGTGAAGTTCTTCACATTGCCTGGCCACATTGATGTCAACAAAGGGTTGTTAGCCGTGTTTCAAGGTGCTTCATCGTTGAGTTTGGATGCCAAGGGTCGCTTGTCGGTTCCTACGCGCCATCGCGATGTGTTGAGCGCAACGGCTGCAGGACAACTCACGATCACCCGCCATCCTCATGGTTGTTTGATGCTGTTTCCTCGCACAGAGTGGGAGAAATTCAGAGAGCGCGTGGCTGCTTTGCCCATGACTGCCCAATGGTGGAAACGCATTTTGTTGGGCAACGCCATGGATGTGGAAATGGATGGCACTGGCCGTGTTCTTGTCTCACCCGAATTGCGCAGCGCCGCTCACATCACCAAAGAAGTGATGTTGTTGGGCATGGGCAGCCATTTCGAGCTTTGGGACAAGTCGACTTACGACGCCCAAGAGGCCGAGGCCATGCAGGGCGAGATGCCCGATGTGTTTCGCGACTTTTCGTTTTAACGTGGAATGGCAACAACTGAATGGGCACACACCACCGTCATGTTGAAGGAGGCGGTCGAGGCGCTGGACGTCCAGGCCGAAGCCACCTATGTCGACACAACCTTTGGCCGCGGCGGGCATGCAAAGCGCATCTTGGAAAAGCTCTCCCCACAGGGCAAGTTGATCGTCTTCGACAAAGACCCACAAGCGATTGCAGTGGCGCAGGCGATGAGCGAGCCCCGAATGCAGATACGCCATCAGGGATTCGAAGCGCTGAACCAGCTGCCGCACCACAGCGTCGCCGGTGTGCTGATGGATCTGGGGGTGAGCTCTCCGCAAATCGACAACCCAGAGCGCGGCTTTTCATTCCGTCAGGACGGCCCGTTAGACATGCGAATGGACACAAGCCAGGGCCAAAGCGTTCACGAATGGTTGGGCGTGGCAAGCACCGACCAGATAGCTCAGGTGATTCGTGACTATGGAGAAGAGCGATTTGCCAATGGCATTGCCAAAGCGATCGTCGCTCGACGCGAGATCGGGACACTTCCAGCCACCACATTGGCCATGGCAGAGTTGGTTGCTGCTGTGGTCAAAACCCGTGAAGCAGGTCAAAACCCAGCCACTCGCACATTTCAAGCATTCCGAATATTTATCAACCGAGAGCTTGAAGAACTCGCTCAGGCGCTGGACGCAAGTCTGCAGGTCTTACAACCCAGAGGGCGTCTTGTGGTGATCAGCTTTCATTCACTCGAAGACCGCATGGTCAAACAATTCATCGCTAAAAATGCGAAAGAAATGTATGACCGCAGAGCGCCTTTTGCCCACCCAACGCCATTGGCACTGAGAGATTTGGGGCGTCAACGCCCGAGTACAGAAGAGGTCAGCGCTAACCCGCGCAGTCGAAGTGCCATTCTGCGCATTGCTGAGCGCTTACCGTCGCAGGAGGCTGTATGACTCGGGTGAGTGCATTGCTACTATTGGCGGTGGTACTGAGTGCACTCTATTTGGTGCGCACCCAATACGAGTCACGTCGCTTGTACACCGAACTTGACCGGGCCAAGGCCTTGGCACAACGACTTGATACAGAACACGATAGGTTGGATGTGGAGCGTGGCGCAGAAGCTACGCCCTTGCGAGTAGAAAAACTTGCACGTGAACAAATGCAGATGCATACGATTTCACCTGCAATTACCCAATATGTATCAACGCAAAAATCCAAAACTGAAAGCGTGTCCGTCAGTAGCGCACCTAAGGCCCAGCCATGAGCAGTCGCAGTGTGCAGTACTCCACCAATCCATTGCTCGCGAGCAAAACGCCAATTTGGCGCAGCCAATTTATCGTTGCCGGTATTGCTCTAGGGTTTATTGGGTTGGTTGCACGCGCAGCCTATGTCCAAGTATTAGATAACAATTTCTTTATCAAACAGGGACAAGTGCGTTTTGAGCGAACCTTAGAAATACCTGCAAACCGAGGACGTGTGCTCGATCGAAATGGGCTCATCTTGGCTTCAAGCGTTCCCATGCCTAGCATTTGGGCCAGTCCCGAGGAAATGGACACGAGCAATCCCAAGCTCAAGGAGCTTGCACATTTGCTTGAAATTCCTCAGCGCGAGCTTCAAGAAAAAATCAAAAACCCCAAACGCAAGCATGTATGGCTCAAGCGTCAAGCGGACATGGCATTAGGGAAAAAAATCAAAGAGCTCGGTGTTCGAGGCATTTACACCACCATGGAATACAAGCGCATGTACCCAGAGGGCGAAGCCGCAGCGCATGTGGTGGGCTTTACAAACATTGAAAATATTGGGCAAGAGGGGGTGGAGCTCGCTTTCAATAAACATTTGGCAGGCAAGAGTGGCTCGCGACGAGTCATCAACAATGGTCAAAAACAAGTTGTTGAGGGCATCGGCGAAGAAATTCCACCAGAAGACGGCAGAGATTTACAACTTAGTATCGATAGCAAAGTTCAGTATTTTGCTTATCAAAGATTGCGCGAGGCAGTGATTGACAATAAGGCTGCTGCTGGCAGCGTGGTGGTCTTAGATGCGCAAACAGGGGATGTGCTAGCGCTGGCCAACTACCCAAGTTACTCACCAGAAAAACGAAGCAACTTTAATGCTGTGCAGATGCGCAACCGGGCATTGACAGATACCTTTGAGCCAGGTTCAACCATGAAACCCTTTGTGATCGCCTTGGCGATGGAAAAAGGCATGGTTAAAGCAGATACGCCCATAGATACATCGCCTGGCAAGCTTAATGTGACCGGAAAGACCATCACTGATCACTATCCGCTTGGAACAGTGAGCGTCTCAGAGGTGATTCAAAAATCAAGTAATGTTGGCACAGTCAAAATTGCAATGAAGATGACCCCAAAAGATATTTGGGAGATGTATACCCAAGTGGGTTTTGGACAAAAGCCTCAAATTCCCTTTCCAGGTGCGGTTGCTGGACGATTGCGTCCCTACAAAACATGGCGACCA
>JBILIR010000282.1:0-2999 GCA_044368955.1 Limnohabitans sp. | reverse complement strand
CAGCGGAGCCGCCACCCACAATCACATAGTCAAACTGGGGGGCGGTCATCCCATGCGGGCTGTGCGCAATTGCAAGGAGAAGTCCCGCAAAGCTGCCACACCGCTTTCCTCTGCTCGTCGACACCACGCTTGCAAATCAAGCGCCAATTGCGCCTGTGTCGCATGGGTATTGAGCCAAAGCTGACGCAACTCTTCACGCATACGCACCATGGTGTCCACATCGGGCAGGGCGGCACGGGCTTGGGCCAAAAGCGCACGGAATTGCTCGGGCACTTGCACCTCATCGCGGTGCATCCAACGCCGCGCTGCGATCAGTACCGCCTCGGTGGGCAACTTGGGTAGGCTGGCCACCTCTTGCTTTAAAGCCAGCTTGAGTTGGGTAGCAAAACCGGCCATTACCTCGTAGCGGTTGGCAATCAAGGCTTCCAAGGTTTTTTCATCAGCGACTGGCTTGGCATCAGCGTAATGCAGTTTGGGTGGCGTTTTTTTAACCGTTGCCAAACCCAGCGTTTCCAAGACACGGATGTACAACCAACCAATATCGAACTCGTAAGGCTTGACAGACAACTTGGCTGAAGTAGGGTAGGTGTGGTGGTTGTTGTGCAACTCTTCGCCACCAATGAGGATGCCCCAAGGCGAGATATTGGTGCTGGCGTCAGGTGCTTCGAAATTGCGGTAGCCCCAGTAGTGGCCAATGCCGTTGATGACACCGGCTGCGGTCACGGGAATCCACATCATTTGCACTGCCCAGATGGTGACGCCAATGGCACCGAACAAGGCCAAATCAATGATCAACATCACACCCAAACCTTGCCACGAAAAGCGTGAATACAAATGGCGCTCGATCCAGTCGTCAGGCGTACCGTGGCCGTATTTGCGCAAGGTTTCTTGATTCCCCGCTTCTTGGCGATAGAGCTCTGCCCCTTGCCAAAACACTTTGCGAATACCAAACACCTGAGGGCTGTGCGGGTCTTCCTCGGTTTCACATTTGGCGTGGTGCTTGCGGTGAATGGACGCCCATGCCTTGGTCGTCATGCCAGTGGTCAGCCATAACCAAAAACGGAAGAAATGCGCTGGCAGCCAATGCAAATCGAGCGAGCGGTGCGCTTGGTGACGGTGTAAATAAATAGTGACCGCTGCAATGGTGACATGGGTCATGGCCAGCGTGAAAAGCACTAATTGCCAGCCACTTAAATGCCAAGTGCCATAGGCGAGCCAATTCAACACTGCATCCAACCAAGGCCAAGAGGGCAAAACCATAGCAATCCTTTATTACTTAAGCTAGGAGATTTTATGCCGCCACCCAGGCGGCTGCAAAGAACCCATCGGTCGCATGGCGATGTGGCCACAGACGCAAATACAAATCATCGGCGGTGCACAAAGTTGCTGCTTGATCCACATCAAGCTCAGTCAACAAGTCCTTGACGGGCAAAGGCTTGAAGTCGGGATGCGCAGCACTGAACGCTTGGGCAATCTGCTCGTTTTCTTCTGGCAACAAACTGCAAGTGGCGTAGACCAAGCGTCCGCCAGGTTTCAGTAAACGTGCTGCGCTGTCCAAAATCGCCGCTTGCTTGACAGAGAGTTCAGCCACAGCGTCTGGGGTTTGTCGCCATTTCAAGTCAGGGTTGCGACGCAAAGTACCCAGTCCTGTGCAAGGTGCATCCACCAACACACGGTCCATCTTGCCGCGCAAACGTTTGATGCGTTCATCACGTTCATGGGCAATCGCCACAGGGTGAATATTGGACAACCCGCTGCGAGCCAAACGCGGTTTCAAAGCGTCTAAGCGGTGGGCCGAGGTGTCAAACGCATACAAGCGACCGGTGTTGCGCATGGATGCGCCAAGCGCCAAAGTTTTGCCGCCAGCACCTGCACAAAAGTCGGCCACCATCTCACCGCGCTTGGCATCCACCAACAGCGCCAAGAGTTGCGAGCCTTCGTCTTGCACTTCAATCAAGCCCTTTTCAAACAGCGCGAGCTTGCTGAGGTTGGGTTTGGCATTCATGCGCAATCCCCAAGGCGAAAAAGGTGTGGGCACCACCGCGATGCCATGGGCCACTAAATCAGCTTGCACATCAGCACGTTTGGCAAGCAAGGTGTTAACACGCACATCCAAACCAGCGGTGTGCTGCAAGCTCTCCACCAGTGGCCAAAACTCCTCTCCCAACTGCGCTTGCAAAGCTTCAGCTAACCAAGGCGGCAAATTGTGTTTGTGTGGCGCCAAAAATGCGTCCTCGGTGGCGGCATCGCAATCGGCCAACCACTTGAACTCCATCTCGCTCATGGCGGCTTTCATGAAGCCTCGGTCACCGTGGGTGGCTTGGGGTTGCTGCAATTTGGCTTGGGCGTCCAAGTAAGTTGCCCAACCCAAAATGGCGAGTCGGCGTTCTTTCACGCCAGTGCCCGACTTGGCCAAGTGCTCAAAACGCAGTTTTTGACGCAGCACGTTGTAGCCGGTTTCGGCCAAGACACCGCGTTCACGCGGCCCCAAGGCCATTTGTTTGCGTTGGTCGCGGAAATATTTGGAAACCACGCTGTCAGCAGGGTGGTCAAAGCGAAGCAGCAAACGGGTGAGTTCGGTGCAAGCGTCTAACAAGGCTTTTGGATGCATACGTTGATTATCGGCTTTGCCAGATAAGCTTTATGCTCTTGCCTATGTCCGACACCGATTTCCCTCCCCTGCCCACCCTGCCCCTGGGGCCCTACATGCACTACAAAGGCCTGCCGTATGAAGTTCTGGGCGTGGTGCGCCACAGCGAAACCTTGGAGCCTTTGGTGCTGTACCGCGCCGAATACGGTGAGCGCGGACTGTGGGTACGGCCGTTTGCGATGTTCACCGAAGAGGTGGTGATTGGGGGCGTGAAGCAACCGCGGTTCAGGCCTTTGGCAGACTAGCTTTGGCGTGTCTGTCATCGCGGGGCGCTGTCATTGCGAGGAGCGTAGCGACGAAGCAAAGCGACGTGGCCAAGAGCAGGGCGGTCATCGCGAGTAGCAAGGTT
>JBILIR010000281.1:0-3003 GCA_044368955.1 Limnohabitans sp. | reverse complement strand
CTTGATCAGGTGTTTTTCAGTTTTGACGCGGCCAAATTTCAAGCGTTCAACGCCATGCTGGATGCCCCCATCCAGCCTAACGAGGGGCTTGCGCGTTTGTTAGAAGTTAAAGCGCCTTGGAAAAATGGCACATGAACCTGCAAAGCCCAGCTCTGCTGACGCAAGAGCACCAAGTCCATGCATTTGCTTCTGGCGAAACGGCTCTGGATGAATGGCTCAAGCGCCGCGCCTTCGCCAATAACACCAGTGGTGCCAGCCGTACGTTTGTTGTGGCTGACGATCACCTTGAAGTGATGGGCTATTACGCATTGGCAGCAGGCGCCGTGACGCATCAGGAATCAAACCGTGCCATTCGGCAAAACATGCCCGACCCTATTCCCGTGATGGTGTTGGCACGGTTGGCTGTGGATGTTCGTGCGCAGGGAATGAAGCTAGGTGCAGCCTTGCTGCGCGACGCCTTGCAGCGTTGCATTCAAGTGTCCCAAAATGCAGGTGTACGCGCCTTGCTTGTCCATGCCTTGAACGATAAAGCTCGGCAGTTTTATGAACACTACGGCTTTAAAGCTACGCCCTCACATCCAATGACCATGATGCTGAGTATCAGGAGCAGCTAAATCACGCTTCGGCGGTGGTAAGCCCTAGGCTGGTTTTTGAGGCAGCCCTTTTTTACCCGCAAACACCGCCTTACCCCCCATGGCCTCTTCAATCCGCAAACCTTCATTCCATTTGGCCATGCGTTCAGACCGCGCAAACGAGCCCACTTTCAGCTGTCCCGTGTCCCAGCCGGTGGCCAAGTGGACGATGGCGGTGTCCTCGGTTTCGCCAGAACGTGCCGACACCACCATGCCCCAGCCTGCTGCCCGCGCCACATCCATGGCCTGCACGGTTTCGGTGATGGTGCCAATTTGGTTGGGCTTGAGCAGCACCGCGTTGCAGGCTTTGTCGTGGATGGCTTGGGTCACCAAGCTGGCTTGGGTGACCAAATAATCATCGCCCACCACTTGAATTCGTTGGCCTACCGCGTTAGTGAACGCCTGCATTCCAGCGATATCGCCTTCGGCGAACGGGTCTTCCACCGACACAATCGGGTATTTATTCACCCAGCCCAGCAAGACCTCCAGCCAAGCTTGGCTGTCGTATTCGTGTTTTTCCAGCCCTAAGGTGTAACTGCCAGCTCGGCCAAACTCGGAGGCGGCGATGTCCAAAGAAATGGCCACCTGATCGTAGTGGTAGCCTGCCGCGTCAATGGCGCGGGTCAAGGTTTGCAATGCTTCTTCATTGGAGTCAAAAGACGGCCACCAACCGCCTTCATCGGCCACACCGGCGAGTTTGCCTGCAGCGGCCATGAGTCTGCCAGCCGCGTGGTAAACATTGGCCACCATCACCAGCGCTTCATCAAAACTCTGGGCGCCCAAAGGCATGACCAAAAAATCTTGGATATCGACCCGTCGCCCAGCATGGGCGCCACCGCCAAAAATTTGAATTTCTGGGAGGGGCAGACGCACAGGCTTGTCACCCGCCAAATAGCGCCACAAGGGCAGGTGTTCGCTGGCAGCTGCAGATTGCAACACCGCCAGCGAGGTTGCGATGGTGGCGTTGGCACCCAAGCGGCTTTTCAGCGGCGTGCCGTCCAGCGCAATGAGTGTGTGGTCTATCTTTGCTTGATCGCGTGCATCTAGCCCCAGCAAGGCTTGGGCGATGGGGCCGTTCACTTGGGCCACCGCTTGGCTGACATCCAAGCCACCCAAGAGCGGACCGCCATCGCGTAGCTCCAACGCCTCACGGCTGCCACGTGAGGCACCTGCTGGCGCCACGCCACGCCCGATAGCGCCATTGCTCAGTTGTACATCCACTTCCAGCGTTGGGCGTCCACGGGAGTCCCAAATACGGCGGGCGTGCAGGTGTTGAATCGAAGTGCTCATCAAGGTGTCCAGTGTTGACGCAGGGTCTGCAGTTGCAGCGCAGGGTGCTTTAAAAATGGAATGGCAAAGCGTCGAACTGTATCGCGCTGTGCGTCGTTGGTGATGTATTCAACAGGCGACTTGCCATCCACCCGTGCCAACAGCATGCCTGCCAGCAGGGCGCATGTTCGCGCCTCTAAGGCGGTTGGGTCTTCCCAGTTGACCGCCTTCAAATAGGTTTGGGACAAGGCATCAAAACTGGCCAAGTAAGCGGCGTGGTGGGCGGGTTGCCACACACATTTCAGCAATAAATGGTTGAGTACAAAAGCCAAGTCAAAGGCGGGGTCGCCGTACCAAGCGCATTCGGCATCCAAAAAAACGGGGCCGTGAGGACCCTCCAAAATGTTTTTCGGGCTGACGTCGCCATGCACCAAGACATGTTTGTGTGCCAAGGTTTGCTGCACCAAACCATGAAGAGCCTGGGCGCAATCAGGGTGGCGCAGGGCGGTGGCGTTGAAGTAGGGGTCGAGGCGAATGGCGATGAAATCAGCATCGTGGTCAAAGGCCTGTGCCAACTTGGCATTGTGGGCGCTGGCCCCATGCCATGTTGCTAAACAATGGGCCACTTGCTCGGCGGTATGGACATTCACCAAGCCATCTCGCAGTTGTTGCTTCCACACTGGGTGTTGCTCAGGGGCCAAATATGCCATGGCGAACACGCAGTCGGTTTCGTCCTCGCCCAACAAAGCAGGAACGGCTTGCGGCAGATGCTGGGCCGCAAAGCGCAGCCAAGCCACTTCGTCGCGGTTACGCTTGACCGGCGCTTCCCACAGCGCCGCCACTTTGAGTTGCGGCAAAGCCCGTTTGAGACAAAAGCGTTGCCTTGGCGTATCCACCCGCACGATCAGCGAAGACACACCGCCAGTCAAGGGAGTGAAAGTGGCCTCTTCATGGGGCAACAGCAGCCCCATGCGTTGCAGGGCTGGCAGCATCGCTGCGAACTCTTGCGACACGGGTGAATAGCCTGGTGAAGAGCTCATGGGGTGTCTGAAAATTCAGTTGATGAGTGCTTGGGCAAATTCTTGGGCATTGAAGGCCTGCA
>JBILIR010000280.1:0-3009 GCA_044368955.1 Limnohabitans sp. | reverse complement strand
AAAGCGTCAGCCATTGCGCATGAAGGGGCAATGACGCTCACCGTTGCCCAATGGGTGGGCGAGTCGCCGGTGTGAGGATTCAAAATATGGTGATGCAAATGGTCTGCGCTGAACGCGGTGTGAGCATCGGATGATGTGGCAGTAGCCAGCCCATGCGGATGAATAACAGGTGGCGCCACTGTTGAGGCAACTGATGGCTCCACTGCAAAACGCCAGTCTTCTCCATTGGCAGATTTACCCAGCAATGCAGTCTCACCCGTGTCGATCAGCGCATGTTGCACCCCATGCGACTGCAGCACCGCTCGTACCTTGTCTGCCGCATAACCTTGTGCAATGCCATTCAAGGACACACCCATGCCTTTGACATTCAAGCGCACCACCTCAGGCGACACCGTCAAGGCCCGCCAATTCACCAAAGAACGCGTCTGCGAAAGCGCTTTGACGCTGGGCAGGGTTTGCGTTTGCGAATGCAATGACCACAGGCCCCACAAAGGTTGCATGGTCACATCAAATACACCTGCACTGCGTCGTGAAACATGTTGTGCCAAGGTCAGTACCGACACCAACTCCGCATCGGGTTTTTGTAACTCACCGAAGCGATTCAAACGGCTGAGCGCAGAGTCTGGGTGAAACAAACTCATCTGTTTTTCAACCGAGCGAATGGCTTTGACACTTTCATTCAAAGCCTGCTGCAACCTACCCGAATCGGTATGCGCCGCTTTAAGCCAAAGCGTGGTGCCAAAGCCCAGCAAGCTGCGCTCTTGCCACACCAAAGACTCACGCGCAGCTGCATTGACGCCCAAGCCCAAACCCATACCAAGTTGCAATATCTGTCGGCGCTGCATCATACGGCCACCTCTTTGTGAACAGGAATAAAACGGCTGCCGTCTTTTCGATGCTGTATCAATGGCAAACATTTTTGATCGTCTTGGTAGATAGACACACAATCCAAACACTGAAAGCATTCGGCGTAATTGACCTCACCACTTTTTTCAATCGCTTGGTACTCACAGCGATGGCGACAAGTTTGACATGGGGTGCCGCAAGCCTCGCGACGAGGTATCCAAGACCAGCGCTGCAAGAAATTGACCGCTGCCAAAGCCGCGCCCAAAGGACATATGTAGCGGCAATAGCCGCGGTAAACCACCACACCCAAAGTCAAACAAAACACCGCCCAAGCAACGTAGGGCCAGTCACGTTCAAAGTACATGCTGATGGCGGTTTTGAAGGGCTCTACCTCTACCGCCAACTCTGCAAAAGAGGGAGAAACATACAAGCCACCCAAAACTACCGCCAACACCCCATATTTGATCCATTTGAGCTTGGCATCTAAGGCTGTTCGAAGGCGTCTTTGTCGGATACCGATAGCATTGGCCAACAAGCTGATCAACTCTTGCAAAGCGCCAAAAGGACACAGCCATCCACAGAACGTCCCCCTGCCCCAAACCAACAAGGTCACGGCGACAAAAACCCACAAGATCACCGTCATCGGGTCGTTCATGAAGAAGCTTAAATCTCCCCCAGCTGCCAGTGCTTCAATAGACGCTGTGATGTTCACAATGGTCAACTGACCTTGGGCATACCAACCAATGAAGCCCAAGGTGAAAAGCAAATAAGCAATGCGCAAGACCTTCAATCGTTTCGAGTTCACGCTGAGGCGTTTTTGCAAAAACAAGCCTGAACTCAGCACAATCAAACCTAACAACAACACCGCTATCTCGAGCGATCGTGTCTGCCACGCATCTGCCCATTCATAGGAAGATAAATCGGTGTCTAACAGTGCATGCCATTGGGTGCGAATACCGTGGTAGCTGTAGGGTATGTCGATGCGACGGCTTTCCACTTGGTTGGGAAAGGTGCCAAAGCGGCGACCGTATTTCAGCTGAATCTCAAATGCTTGTGCAGGGTCCAAGGGTGTCGCCGTGTCGATGACATAAAAATAAGCTCCTGTTTTATCGGGGTAGCCCGGCACCTGCAAACCTTTGTCATAAGCCATGGGTCGCAGATTGAGCTCTTTGCCGCCTTGCGACACAATGAAAGGAATATCTTCGACGATGCGTTGGCTCTCATAATTCATTCTGTACAGAGGCCCGCTCTCGGCCACCATCAAGGCTTGGGACAAACGCCTGTTCGCTCCCAATAATCGCCATCCTTCTTCATCCAATAAGTTGCGGCCAATAGAGGGCAAACTGACCAAAGCCGCATGAAACGTTAAAGCCACTTCATCGGGTTTGCCAGCAGCTGACTTGTCTGCACCTGCAGCACGTGTACCTGTAAATAATTGTTCAATTTCACCTCGGGTAATGCGGTGCTCACTGACCATGCCACGCGAGCGTAAAGTGTCCCAGGTCAAAGGTTTAAAGCTATCGTCTTCAGCTTTGCGCTTCACAGAGCTAGAGGCACTGCTTCCTGCGATTTGACCCAGCTTGCTCGCCTCTAAGTGTGCCAAAGCCACCGAGGCCGCAGAGGTGACGATGGTGCGGTCAATCGCCTTAGCGCTCACCGTGCCCGCTTGCACACCAAACAAAGCTGCGTACTTGTCATCGCGCCTTGCAGTTGCCAAATGACCAAAGATTTCAATCTTGTGGTTGACCGTCAAACCCTCGTATTGCTTGGCAAACGTTGTCAGCTTGGCTATACCTGCCTCAGACCGAAAAATAGGCTCGCGGTGGCTGATAAGAAGCGATGTCAAGAAGCGGCCTTCTGTGTCCATGGCCACCAAAATATTGATGGGCTTGCCACCATAGCCACGTACCGGCTCGAAGTCTACCGACTCAAACACATAGCCTTTGAGTTCTGGTTTGGCGTCTGGCATGTCAGCGCTTTTGCTGAACAAGGGGTAAAGCGGCATGCCCGACTGCATTTCACCCACCACGAAAGTATCTGCAAAGATTTTGTCGATGTCTTCCTTAAGTAGCTCTCCCGCAAATAACGGGGACACAGTCAATACAAAACTCAAAATGAATAAGCAACGAGCAGCCAATGAAAGCAAATACATAAGATCAAACA
>JBILIR010000278.1:0-3023 GCA_044368955.1 Limnohabitans sp. | reverse complement strand
ATATTCGCGGCTCCAGTCCACGCTGTCGCCCATGCGGCGCATTTGTTGGGTGATGGTGTTGCCCGATTGCTCTTTCCACTCCCACACTTTGGCAATGAAATTTTTCCGCGCCACATCAGGTGTGGGCCCCATGTCATGGCGGCTGATGCCTTGGGCTTGCAATTGGCGCTCCACCACGATTTGGGTGGCAATGCCTGCATGGTCGGTACCGGGCACCCACACGGTGTTGAAGCCCTTCATGCGGTGGTAGCGCGTCAAGCTGTCCATGATGGTCTGGTTGAACGCATGACCCATGTGCAGCGTACCCGTCACGTTGGGTGGCGGCAGTTGAATGGCAAAGGCCGGTTGCTCTGCCTGGGGCTGTCCCGTGCCACGAAAACCCGCCACGCCGTAGCCGCGCTTTTCCCACTCCGGCCCCCAATGGGCCTCGAGGGCGGCGGGTTCAAAAGATTTGGACAGGCTGTCTAAGCCGGGTTGCGCGGAGGGGGTGCTCATAGGGATATTGGTGTGACACGCTGTTTGATAAGCGTGTTATTTCAAACAGAAAGGAAATTATTTTAACGGCGCGAAAACCGTGTAGCGCTTTAACTTGTTCAGGCGGCTTCGGCAGCAATCTGACGCAGTGCGCTGGCAAACACGTGGGCCGGTTGTCCGCCTGAAATTAGATGCTTGTCATTGATGATGACAGCAGGAACAGAGTGAATGCCAGCACTGGTGTAAAAGTTTTCTTTGGTACGCACTTCTTCTGCATAGGTGTCGCTATCGAGTATGGCCTTGGCTGCATCAATGTTCATACCCTGCGTCTTGACGATAGCCAGCAAGACCTCATGCGACTCAATCACTTCACCACGGCCTTGGTAAGCCTCAAGAAAAGCTTTTTTCAATGTGTGTTGATCACCAGGCGCACCCTCTTGCTCGGCCCAGTGCAACAAACGATGCGCATCGAAGGTGTTGAAGATGCGACCTCGCCCAGTGGGGTGAAACGCAAAACCCACTTCTTCTCCCCGCGCTTTGATGTTTTGGTACATCTGTGCTTGTTGCTCTGCAGTTGATCCATATTTTTTGCCCAAATGTTCTACCAAGTCCTCGCCACCTTCGGGCATGTGGGGGTTGAGTTCAAAGGGCTGGAAATGAATATCGGCTTTCACCTCGTCGTGCAATTCTTCTAGCGCTTGCTCTAGCGCACCCAGGCCCACCGCACACCACGGACAAGCAATATCAGAGACAAAATCAATTTTCAAAGTGGCGGTCATGGTTGGCTCCGATTCAATTTATTTAAGGTATGGCCAATGCCTTAGCCACGCTGTTAACCAAGCCGGCATTCAAGGCTTGACCTCGGGCGGCCACATACGCGTCGGGGCGCAGCAAAGCCCATCGTGCGCTTGCATCGCCGCACGCTTGACGCAAGCGCTGCGGCTTGTCGATCACATGCTCCACTGCTTGCGCAGCTTCGTGAGAGACCACTTGAACGATCCGCATAGCAGCGCTTTGTGAGAGTTGTCTCAATTGATGTATTTCTTGGGTTGAGCAAGCGCCAAACACCAAGAGCAATAAACCGCTGTCTGCCCATAACAGCAAGTCACCCAAGCAGCCTGCATGATGCGATGTGAATTGCAGCGCAACGTTTTGCACCATCACACCACCTTCTGCTTGGCAAATGCTGGACAGGGTGAAGCGGTTGGCCTCGGCCATGCGACCTGTATTGATGAGGTGACGGGCAAATACATGGCGCTTGGCCAAGCCGATGGTGGCGCGTCGAAACAGTCTCTCTATGCCTTCAGGGGCTCGCAAATACCGTGCTGTTCGGTTGGTGACTTGCACATTGCGTTGTGCCGCTTGCAATCTCTCTTGGCCGTAACTGTCAAGCAGTGATGCAGGGGCTTTTTGACGCAAGACTGCTGCTAGTTTCCAAGCCAAATTGTCGGCATCTGCAATACCGGTGTTGCCGCCCCTAGCGCCAAAAGGGCTGACCACTTTGGCGGTATCGCCCAAGAAAAATACATGGCCGTGGCGAAGTTGATGCAAGCATTGGGATTTATAGGCATAAGGTCCCACCCACACCAATTCGCATTCCACATTGGGGCCGAACTGCTTGGCCAAGCGTTCGCGCACCACGTCTTCGCGGCTGACATAGGCGGGGTCAGCGTCGGGTGCCATTTGGTAATCGATGCGCCACACATCGTCGCCCATCAGGTGTTGCCACACAGCGCGGTTGTCATTGAACGGTGCTTCAATCCACGTGTGGCGCTCTGTTGGCGGTTGGTGTTGAAAGCGTACATCCGCAATGCACCACCGGTCGTCGCCCCGTTTGCTGTCCATCGTGGCGCCCACCCACGCATGAAAAGGGGTATGTGAGCCACTGGCATCAATCACATGGCTTGCTGTGATTTGGTAGCCACCTTCGGGGGTGCTCACACCAAGCAATGCACGGTCTTTGTTCTGTTCAAAGGTAGTGACCTTAGAGGACCAACGCAAATCGATACTCGCTCCCTGGCGGTTGAGTTCTTGTATGCGTTCCACCAAAAACATCTCTATATAAAACTGTTGGATGTTGGTGAAGGGTGGTTGTTGGCTAAAAGAAAACTGGCTTTTTTCACGCAAGTCAAAAGAAAATACTTCGTCGTTGCCAGCGAAGGTTCTACCCACTTGCCACGCAATGCCTTTGGCGGCAATGCGCTCGTAAATGCCTAAGCGTTGAAAAATTTCCAAGGACTGTTGTGTATAGCAAATGCCTCTTGAGGATGCGCCTTTGACGCCCACGGTGTTGTCTTCATCCAGAAGTACCGCAGGGATGCGCAACTGTGCCAACCGACAAGCCAAAGTAAGACCCGTTAAGCCGCCACCCACAATCACCACGGCATGGTGATGGCGCTTCCCATCTCGCAATTCTGGGGGGGCGGAAAACGGGTACTCGGGCAGGGTGTAGCCGTTGGTGGGCAAATCAGGCATTGAGTTCACGGTCGAGGCGACGCCTTTTTTTCTCTTCATTCCAAGCATTGAGTTGGGCGTGTACGTCTAAGCTT
>JBILIR010000279.1:0-3023 GCA_044368955.1 Limnohabitans sp. | reverse complement strand
TTGTCAGGAATCAGTTTTGACTCCATGCTGGGATGAGGTGCGCCCATCCAATGCACCTTCCAACCTTGCGCACGTAAAACTTCAGCAATGGCCAATCCCGGAAAGATGTGCCCGCCTGTGCCACCAGCCATGACCAATGCGGTGGGTATGCTCATACACGACCTCCATGCATCAGGAGTCGGTTTTCATAATCCACACGAAGCACAACAGCCAATGCAATGAGATTGAGTAGCATTGCTGATCCCCCATAGCTCATCAATGGCAAAGTCAAGCCTTTGGTCGGTAAAGCGCCTAAGTTCACGCCCATATTGATAAAGGCTTGAAACCCAATCCAAATGCCCACACCCTGGGCTACCAATCCTGCAAATACGCGGTCCATGGCGATGGCTTGGCGGCCTATGAACATGATGCGCCGCGTCATCCACATGAAAACGCCAATCAAGGTAACCACACCAACAAGTCCAAACTCTTCTCCAATCACTGCGAGTAAAAAGTCTGTGTGGGCCTCTGGTAACCAGTGCAGTTTTTCCACGCTGCCGCCTAAGCCAACCCCAAATATTTCTCCACGACCAAAAGCGATCAGTGAGTGAGACAGTTGATAACCTTTGCCTAGGGCGTACTTTGCACTCCAAGGATCTAGATAAGCAAAAATACGGTCACGCCGCCATTCAGACAATCCAATGATGAGGCCAAATGCGACCAGGAAGACAAGTGCAATCAATATGAACATTCGCGCATTGACACCACCCAAAAACAATATGCCCATGGCGATCACTGCGATCACCAGAAACGCACCCATGTCGGGTTCGGCCAGCAACAGTGAGCCCACAATTGCAATCGCTACACCCATTGGCGTCACAGCTGCAAAAAACTTTTCTTTGACATCCATTTTGCGAACCATGTAATTGGCCGCATACAAAAGCGTCCCAAATTTCGCCAATTCAGAGGGTTGGAAATTGAAAACTCCAAAACTGATCCAACGTCTTGCACCGTTGATGCTTTTCCCCATAAACGGCAGTAGCACCAAGATCAACAAGACGATTGACACAATAAAGACCCAAGGCGCAGCTTTCTCCCATGTGTCCATTGAAATTTGAAAGACCAGCAAGGCAGCAATGAATCCAACACTCAGCGCGGCCGTATGACGCACAAGATACTGAACTTGTGAAAAACCTGTGGAACGGGGACCATCATTGAGTGCGATAGAGGCGGAATACACCATCACCAAGCCCCATATCAACAAGCCTGCTATCGCCCAAGCCAAGTTCTGATCGAATGCTTTGATGCCTGCAGGTGCAGCACGTGTTCGTCCATATTCCCGTCCATGCACACGAACGGGCAGGGCGTCAGGTCCCTCTTTGGGCGTACTGCCAAACCAACGTCCCACGCGGTCTGCCCAATTCAAGAGTACGCCATTGCTCATGCGTGCCCCTCTTCAAAAACCAGTGCGTGCACACATTCAGAGAAAATATTCCCGCGCTCTTCATAGTTTTTGAACATGTCTAAGCTTGAACATGCGGGTGAAAGCAAAACAGTGTCGGCAGCGTGTGCTTGTTCGGTGGCTTTTGCTACCGCGTTGGCCATATCTGCTGCGAGCAAAACGGGGAATTCAAGGCCATGGAGAACTTGTTGAATATCCGAGGCATCTTTGCCCATCAAAACAACTGCGCGAGCGAATTTCCGTAGCGGCTCTACCAGCGGCACAAAGTCTTGGCCTTTGGCGTCGCCACCTAAGATAGCCACGATATTTTGATGTGTACCCAAGCTGTTCATGGCTGCCACTGTGGCGCCCACATTGGTGCCCTTGCTGTCATCGACATATTCAATATCGTTGATCACGGCGACTGATTGCAATCGATGCGGCTCACCCGTGTATTCACGCAATGCATACAACATGGCTGCCATGGCTGCACCGCAAGTGCTTGCCAACGCAAGAGATGCCAAACTGTTCATTGCATTATGTTGTCCTCGAATTCGCAATGCATCAGCTGGCATCAATCGCTGCAATTGGAGTGCTTCTTCAATAGATTTTTTGCCCTCTGTTTCGGGCACAGATGCTCGCACCAGCCAAGTCATGCCATTGACATGCTCTAGCCCATAGTCACCCGCATTCACAGGCACATCAGCGCCAAAGGAAATCACTTGGCGTTTTTCTGATTTTTTCTTGGCTAAATCTTTTGGCAACAGTTCCGCAACGGATTCGTCATGCCGTGGCATTACCGCAATGGCATGTTGACCATAAATTCGGGATTTTGCAGCGCCATAGCTTTGCATATCAGCATGCCAATCTAGATGGTCTTGTGTGAGGTTCAACACACATGCAGCTGTTGGCTGAAATTGCGTTTCGCCATCCAGCTGAAAACTGGACAACTCCAGCACCCATGCTTGTGGTAAGTGCGCTAAGTTTTCACGCAATGTATCTAGCAAGGTAGGGCCTATGTTTCCAGCCATGGCCACTGTCATTCCTGCGCGCTTGAGCAGCATTGAGGTCAGTGCGGTCACCGTGGTTTTTCCGTTCGTTCCCGTGATGGCCACCACATGCGGTTGGTATGCCTGCTCTTTGGCAAGACCGTCCATGGCATGCGCAAACAGGCTCAATTCTGTGCCGTGCCAAAGCCCTTTTTGCTGGGCTGTAGTCCATACTGGTTCTACTTGTGCAGGTGATAAACCAGGACTCTTAAACACGCCTCGTATCGATGCGTCATCTAGCAAGGCTGCAACAAACGAACCGTGGACAAATGTGGCATCGATGTTTTCGATATGCATGGTTGCCAAGCATGGTGGTTTTTCACGGGTGTCCACCACAGTCACTTTGGCACCTTGCGACGCACACCAACGAACCATAGCCAAGCCAGACTCACCTAAGCCTAAAACCAATATGTGAAGGTCGGCCAGTGTCTTCATGCTCAGCGTAACTTCAGTGTA
Source organism: Limnohabitans sp. (assembly GCA_044368955.1). Classification (GTDB taxonomy): domain Bacteria; phylum Pseudomonadota; class Gammaproteobacteria; order Burkholderiales; family Burkholderiaceae_C; genus Limnohabitans. Next base: position 98 of record JBILIR010000279.1, on the reverse strand, counting down.
GACAGACCCACCAAACACAACAGCATGGTGATGATCCAAAATCTAACGACGACCTGCGTTTCTTTCCAACCCGATTTTTCAAAATGGTGATGCAAGGG
>JBILIR010000277.1:0-3031 GCA_044368955.1 Limnohabitans sp. | reverse complement strand
GCCCCATATAGCTCCACGCGGCATTTGCTCCCCCCTGCGCAAGCCCCAAGGCCATACAAAAAACAAGGCGTAGCAAGCGGGGCACGGCTGCTTTGGGAGAAGCGTACTTCAGTGGGACGCCACAGGCAGTGCAGGCGCTTTGGCGAAATCAGCCGGCACCTCGCCCGTCAAGCTTTCCAAAAAGCTGACGATATCGGCCACTTGCGTGTCACTGAGTTGCTTGCCCAGTTGCAACTGCGCCATGACGCGCACGGCTTGGGGCAAGGTAGCGACGCTGCCATCATGAAAAAAGGGCGGCGTCATCGCTACATTGCGCAACTGCGACACCTTGAACATGAAGGCATCAGCTTCGTTTTTGGTGTCTTGAAAGCGCCCTTTGTCATAGCCCTTGAAAGCCTCTTTTTCGGTGCTGCCTGTCACTAACCAATAGTCTTGGGTGATGCCAAATTTTTGGAAGCTTTGGCCGCCCACGGTCACGCCGCTGTGGCAACCCGCGCAACCGGTGTCTATAAAGGTTTTCAGGCCCTGCTTGGCTTGGGCGCTCAATGCTTGGTGGTTGCCCTTGAGGTAGGCGTCAAAAGGTGCAGGCGTTAACAAGGTTCGCTCAAAAGCACCAATAGCAATGCCCCAGTTCTGCACAGTCACAGACTTCGCTTGGCCTGGGAAAGCTTTGTCAAACCAAGGCTGATAACCGAGTTGCACCAGTTTTTTCTCGGCTTGCTCGTAAGTGGCATTGCCATAGGCCACCAGACTTGTCAGCGCCTTGACGGCTTGGTCTTCGACGCTTGTGCGGTTGCCGCCGTAATGCTGAGCCACCAGCAAAGAAGTGTTGAATACCGTGGGGGCGTTGCGGGGCAGCACCTTGCCATGAACGCCCATGGATAAGGGCAGGCTGTCGCCCCCATGGTAGGAGGGGCTGTGGCAACTGACGCAGCCTTGGCGGCCGTCGGTGGACACGCGGGTTTCGTAAAACAGGGCTTTACCCAAGGCCACACGCTCAGGGGTCAGCGCGGTGTTTTCTAAGGCAGAGCTATCGGGCAAGGGTTTGAACAAAGCTTTGGCTCTGTCCAACAAAGCTTGGTCGTCGCTGGCTGCACCTACCGGCCCCACGCCCAACAGCGCCAAACTACAGACCGAGGCCGCTGCCGCCGAAGAAATCAACCATGTCAATTTACGCATGACTACCCTTAAGGAAAAAATCAGAACAAACCCACGATATTGCCGTGTGCATCCACATCGATCGCATGGGCTGAGGGTACCTTAGGCAGACCAGGCATGGTCATCACATCGCCGCAGACCATGACGATGAACTCCGCGCCTGCCGCCAAACGTACCTCGCGGATATTCATGGTGTGGCCAAATGGCGCACCCAAGAGTTTGGGATCGGTGGAAAAAGAGTACTGGGTTTTGGCAATGCAAATGGGGTAATGGCCATAGCCCTGCTCTTGCAATTTGTCGATTTGCCCACGGATTTTGGCGTCCGCTGAAATGCCTTGGGCACCGTAAATTTTTTGCGCGACTGTTTGCGCCTTCTCCCACAGCGTGGCGGATTCGGGGTAGACAAACTGAAACTGGTTGGGCTGTTCGCACAAAGCTACCACCGCATTTGCCAGCCCAACCGCACCTGCGCCACCCTCGGCCCAGTGCTTGGCCACCACCACCTGTGCGCCATAGGCGGCACAGGCTTTTTCCAGCAGACTGATTTCTGCTGCCGTGTCTTCGGTGCGGTGGTTAATGGCAACCACGCAGGGCAAGCCGTAATGGTTTTTGATATTGCCCAAGTGGCGCTCAAGGTTGACCATGCCTTTTTTCAAGGCGTCTAAGTTTTCAGTGCCAAGCTCTTTCACGCCCACGCCGCCGTGGTATTTCAACGCTCGCACCGTGGCCACCAACACCACCGCAGAGGGCTGTAAACCTGCTTTACGGCATTTGATGTCGATGAATTTTTCAGCACCCAAGTCCGCGCCAAAACCGGCCTCGGTGACCACATAGTCGGCCAATTTCATGGCGGTGGCGGTGGCGATCACTGAGTTGCAACCGTGGGCAATATTGGCAAACGGGCCGCCATGAATGAAAGCGAGGTTGTTCTCCAAGGTTTGGGCGATATTGGGTGCCAAAGCGTCTTTGAGCAAAGCAGCCATCGCGCCATGCGCTTGCAAATCGCTGGCGAGCACCGGAGCGCCATCGGTGTTGTAGGCCACGACGATGCGACCCAAACGGGTCTTCAAGTCAGCCAAGCTGGTGGCCAAGCAAAAAATCGCCATCACTTCAGAGGCCACCACGATGTCAAAGCCGTCCTCGCGGGGCACGCTATTGGCGGTGCCGCCCAAACCGACCACCATTTGGCGCAAAGCGCGGTCGTTCATGTCCATCACCCGCTTCCAGACAATGCGGCGGGTGTCTATCTTGAGGGTGTTGCCATGGTGAATATGGTTGTCGAGCATGGCCGACAACAAGTTGTGCGCCAAGGCAATCGCTCCAAAGTCGCCAGTGAAATGAAGGTTGATGTCTTCCATGGGAACGACCTGCGCCATGCCGCCACCGGTAGCGCCGCCCTTCATGCCAAATACCGGGCCCAAGGAAGGTTCGCGCAGGCAAATCAAGCTCTTCTTACCGATCTTGCACAAGGCGTCACCCAAACCCACGGTGGTGGTGGTCTTGCCCTCACCTGCTGGCGTGGGTGAAATGGCGGTCACCAAAATGAGTTTGCTGCCCTTTTTCTCGGGCATGCTGGCAATGTGCTTCAAAGACAGTTTTGCTTTGTGGTGACCATAGGCGTACAAATGGTCATCGGCAATGTGCATGTGCTGCTTGACCAAATCGGGGATTCGATGGAGGGTGGCGGCTTGGGCTATTTCAATATCACTTCGCATGACTGGTTACTCAAAAAAAAATATTTCCCAAGTTTACAAGCACCGCTTTGACTTAGCGCAAAATAATCGGGGTCAGACACCGATTAAAGATGGAGACTTGAATGAAAAAATACTTGCTGCTTTGGGCCTTCTTGTTCGCAGTCCCAGGGGTGTATGCG
>JBILIR010000276.1:0-3033 GCA_044368955.1 Limnohabitans sp. | reverse complement strand
TGATGTGGTGGACGTTCGTATCACCCGTGCCGATTATGTAGACACCATCACCGAGTCGGTTTACCGTCGCATGGAGGCCGAGCGTAAACGCGTGGCCAACGAACTGCGATCAACCGGCGGCGCTGAGGGTGAAAAAATCCGTGCTGATGCCGATCGTCAACGTGAAGTTGCCTTGGCCAATGCTTACCGCGATGCGCAAAAAACCAAGGGTGAGGGAGATGCGGAAGCCGCACGTTTGTATGCCGATGCCTTTGGCAAAGACCCACAGTTTGCGCAGTTCTACCAAAGCATAGAAGCCTATAAAGCCAGCTTCAACAAAAAATCGGATGTGATGGTTTTAGACCCTAGCACCGATTTCTTCAAAGCCATGCGCGGTAGCGGCGCTGCTAACGCTGGCTCTGCCAAAAAATAAGTCGTCCTGCTGCGATGGACAGCCAAACCCTGTGGGTTGCTTTGGCCTTGGTGCTCATCATCGAGGGCTTGTTTCCCTTTGCCTCTCCACAGGCTTGGAAGCGTGCATTTCTGGCACTTATGCAAATGGACGATGGACAGGTTAGGTTCATTGGATTGAGTTGCATTGTGGCGGGCATGCTGCTGCTTTGGTGGCTACTCTAGCGTCCCAGTAGAATCCTTTTTTTAACAGCTATCTCCCTCATGACTGCTTGGGTCTTGCCAGATCATATTGCCGATGTTTTGCCCTCTGAGGCCAGGCACATCGAAGAGCTCAGACGTTTGTGCTTAAACACTGCACGGGTCTTTGGCTATGAACTCGTCATTCCCCCATTGATGGAGCACATTGAATCCCTTTTGTCTGGTACGGGCAGTTCGCTTGATCTGCAAACCTTTAAGATGGTTGACCAGTTGTCTGGGCGTACTTTGGGCCTGAGGGTGGACACCACGCCTCAAGTTGCCCGCATTGACGCTCATTTGCTCAACCGCGCTGGCGTCACCCGTCTTTGCTACTGTGGACCTACGCTGCACACCCGTGCACCCGGTCCTTACGCTACCCGCGAGCCTTTACAGTTCGGCGCCGAAATTTATGGACACGCTGGCCTCGAAGCTGATCTGGAGATTTTGCAACTGGCCTTGCAGTGTTTGCAAAGCAGCGATGTCGCCTCTTTGAATGTCGACCTAAGCGATTCACGCATTCTTCCCGCTCTGTTGCGAGACCAAGGCATCACGGCTTCTCAGCATGGCGCGATCGCGCAAGCCTTGGCCAACAAAGATATCAGTGCCATGCGCAGCTTAGGGGCTGCTTTGCCCACTGCATTGCGTGAAGCCTTGGTGGCCTTGGTACAGCTTTACGGTGGCTTGGATGTTCTTGACCGTGCCCAGACAGTATTCAAAGACTGGCCAGAGGTCTTGCTTGCCCTGTCGCAGTTGCGTTGGTTGGCAAACCATGTGCATGGACATCAAGTCAGTATCGACCTTGCAGATTTGCGAGGAGCCGCTTATTACAGTGGTCCTCGATTTGCTGTGTTTGTACCCGAGGTCAGCGATGCGTTGGTGCGTGGTGGTCGTTACGACGAGGTGGGTGCCTTGTTTGGGCGCAAGCGTCCAGCCGCAGGCTTTAGCCTTGATATCAAAGCCTTGGTCAGTTTGATTCAACGCCCAGTCCCGCAAGCTGCCATTCGCGCACCTTGGGGAGAAGATGCAGGTTTGCATCAAGCAATTGCCAAATTACGCGAACAAGGGCATACGGTGGTCTGTATGCTTCCTGGTCATGACAGCGAGGTTGATGAATTTCACTGTGATCGAGAGCTTGTTTTCCTTAAGGGTGAATGGATACTCCAGCCCTTAGCCTCAACTTGAATCCATAAACCATGAGTAAACAACACGGTCGTCATGTCGTCGTCGTAGGCACCCAGTGGGGCGATGAGGGTAAAGGTAAATTGGTCGACTGGTTGACCGAGTTTTCGCAAGGCGTGGTGCGCTTCCAAGGCGGACACAATGCCGGCCACACACTCGTCATCAACGGCGTGAAAACCGCTTTACATCTGATCCCCAGCGGCATCATGCGAGCTGGTGTGAAGTGCTATATCGGTAACGGTGTGGTGTTGTCTTGCGGAAAATTGCTGGAAGAAATCCAAGGATTAGAAAAGGCGGGTGTAGAAGTGCGGTCTCGCTTGCGCATCAGCGAAGCCTGTCCGCTTATTTTGCCTTTTCATGCTGCTTTGGACATAGCCCGAGAAGCCGCCCGAGAGCAAGGTGGGGTCGAGAAAATTGGTACCACGGGTCGAGGCATTGGTCCCGCTTATGAAGACAAGATTGCACGCCGTGCTTTACGTGTTCAAGACCTTAAGCACCCAGAGCGCTTCGCCAGCAAATTACGTGAACTCCTTGACCTGCATAACCATGTGCTGACCACGTTCTTGGGTTCTGACAAATTTGTTTTCCCCGATGCTTTCAAGCCTTTCATCAGCCAAGGCAAGGTGCAATTCCAAGCGGTCTTCGATGAAGCCATGGACCATGCCAAACAAATTTTGCCCATGGTGGCGGATGTCTCGCGTGAACTCAATGATGCACACCACGCTGGCTCTAATTTGTTATTTGAAGGCGCACAAGGCACCTTGCTCGATGTCGATCATGGCACTTACCCTTTTGTAACTTCCAGCAATTGCGTTGCTGGCAATGCGGCCGCTGGTTCTGGTGTCGGGCCAGGCCTCTTGCATTACATCCTGGGCATCACCAAGGCCTATTGCACCCGCGTAGGCGGCGGTCCTTTCCCCACCGAACTCGACTGGGATGTTGAAGGAACACCAGGCTGGCATATGAGCACTGTCGGCGCAGAAAAAGGTACCACCACTGGGCGATTCAGGCGTTGCGGTTGGTTTGATGCGGCTTTGCTCAAACGCAGTGCACAAGTTAATGGATTGAGCGGTCTTTGTATCACTAAGTTGGATGTGTTGGACGGCTTGACTGAACTCAAGCTCTGCATTGCTTACGAATTGGACGGCGCCACCATTGATATTTTGCCTATGGGTGCAGATGACATCGCCAGGTGCAAGCCGATTTACGAAACCATGCCCGGTT